>CAZPZP010000087.1:0-7022 GCA_964591025.1 uncultured Chthonomonadaceae bacterium | reverse complement strand
AAGGGGAGTCGAGGGAAGTGGATTGACTCCCTCCCCTTACGGAAGGGGAGGGTTGGGGTGGGGTCATTGGGTCATTGGGCTTTTTCTCCTCTTCTTCCCTATGAGGATTCCATTCCGTCAGATAAAGATGACTGACCCAGCGGCTTTCCTCGAAATCGGCTTCGGTGACGGTAAAGGCGACACGCAAGCCGTCGGGATGAAGGCGAGGCTCACTGAGGCGTTTTAGTTCCAGCATCGCTTTGGGTGTCAGGCGTCGCTTGGGCTTGGTTGGTTCGTTTTTGGGAGAAGTGTTTTCAGGTATCATAGTCAAATACAATACCCCTTTTTCCCGAAAGAGAAAGGGGTATCAGTCAAATTTCCGGCACGAACTTGGAAATCACGGGCAGGCAATCGTATCTTCCGAGTCGGTGATATTGGAGTCGGGAATCCCGTGCAGGTCATTGTAGGGATTCGCGGGCGTGCTGGCAACCGCCTCAAGTGCGGCGGCTTGGTTGATCAGCGGAACCGTTGTGTTCCAACTATAGTAGACGTTGGAGCGGGAACCCGCCGGTGTTGCGCCGCCGTTCGGAACCGCGCTGAAGCGGAACCACTTCGAGTGACTATCGGCAAAGTTGACGACGACGCCTTCCGTGTGTCGTGCCGCGCCGAGGAAGTTATAATAATCCAAGGGGCGGAAGCCGTTTTCGCCCTTGACATAGCCATCGAAGAACATAATAGTATCTACAGGGCGCGGCACACCCGCCATCGCAGCAACAGGAGTGTACGCATTTTTGAGCGGCGTACCGCACAAATTTTCGCCGAACAAGCCCAAATTGGGAACATAGCCGACAAAACGGAAACCATCGGGCGAAACCAACGGGGCGGGAATGCGCCTGGGCCAATCCACACCCGGCGTGAAACTGGGGCAGACGAAAATCTGAATGTTCTTCATATAAGGCGAGACCATGCCGTAAACAGAGACGATCCGATTGGGACGCTCGAAATAAGCACTCAAGGGAAAGGTCTCATCATAGTCTTGAGTGTACATAATAACGGCAGTCGCTAACTGCTTTTGGTTGCTGAGACAGGAGGTCTGTCGGGCTTTTTCTCGCGCTTGAGCGAAAACGGGGAAAAGAATGGCTGCCAAAATCGCGATAATCGCGATGACAACTAACAATTCAATGAGTGTAAACCCTTTTCTTGCGTACATCGTGTGACTCTGCTCTCCTTGCGCTTTTTCGCGCAATTGTGTTACTGTGGCAGCTGCGGCGAGCAGGGAACAGTGGTTGGCAGAAACGAAGAGGTGATCATCTAGAAGAGGTGATTATCTAAAGGAACACACTCGCAAAGTTGTCTCGCTCCACTGCACTGACCGCCGCGCTGCGACCTAACGGTAAAGAAGTTCCGCTCTATCGGCGGACTCAAAAAATTCGGTATAGTATCCTCTTTTTTTGTTAAGAAAACAACTGAAATTTTGTCTACATTTCTCACTGTTCTGGCAACGAAACAAATCCGCCGCAATTTTCGTCAAAAAGAGGTAAAAATAACGGCGCGAAGCATGGCATAAACTTTGTATCATACCGTATAGAGAAATCAGAGAAACATGGCATATTCAAGACGTAACAGTTCAGAGTTGTTGTAGTAAATTGCCAAAATCGCCCTCTGACCTCCTCCTTCAAGAGTGGCGCAGAGAGCCGCAAGGCGTTTTTGAGCGAAAATTCCGACAACCCTCAACAGTTACAATCAGAGAAACATGGCATACTCAAGACTGGGCATTGAAAATACCCGTCTCGGTGTCGTCCCGACGAGCGTTCTTCGGACGCAAATGCGCGTCATGTTCAAGTGATGGCTCTTTTAGAAACCCTCGTTTTTTTTGCAGTAAGGACAGTCAATGATGGCAGTGAACTCTTGGAAACTCTCCCTTTTATCCGGCTTGGCAGGTCTGTGCTTTGCTCCCATTTTTGCACAGTCACAAACCCTGACGTTTCTTCCCAAAACCGATTATCCGGCACAAGGCTCGCGTCCTTTTGCTGTTGCAGTCGGCGATCTCAATGGCGACACCTACCCTGATATTATCTCTGTCAATACCAACAGCGGCAACATCAATGTTTTCCTCAATAATGGGACTGCGGCGGCGGGAACATTTGCTGGCGCGGAGTCATATAGCATTGGCAATTCGCCGCGCTCTCTCATTATTGCCGACCTCAATGGAGACACTCACCTCGACGTAGCGGTGGCGAACAATGCGACCAGCACCGTGGCAGTGCGTTTTGGTAACGGCAATGGAACCTTTCAAGCCAGTGTTGTCTACGCTGTCGGCTTGAGTCCGACAGCCATAGCAGTGGGCGATGTGGACAACGACGGCTTCCTCGACTTGGTAACAGTAGGGGGATTGGCAGGGGGAACAGGCACACGAAGCGTTCTGCTCAACAACGGCATCGGCACATTTGCCACCGCATCCAACTCGACCATCGATCCGGGAACGGGGTTGGTTCTTGCCGATTTCGATGGAGACAATAAACTCGATATTGCCTTCACAACCACCACCTTCAATAGAATTTCGGTGGGAAAAGGTTTAGGCAACGGTGCGTTTGATCCAATGCCCGCCTTGCCCCTTCCCACGGGGGGCGCATTGGGAATTCGTGCCGCCGATGTGGACGGCGATCAGATTCTCGATCTTCTTACAGCCAACACCGGCAATGGACTGATCGGGACTTCTTCCTATCGTAAGGGCGATGGCACGGCGGCGTTTTCCAATGAGGGCGATACGCTGCTGGGATTTATTCCTGTTGCGCTGGCATTGACCGATCTGGATGGCGATGGATTTTCCGATGTAATTTTTGTCAACAACAATGGGGGCAAACTCTCCCTCGGCAGAGGCGTTGGCAACGGAACATTCC
Organism: uncultured Chthonomonadaceae bacterium; assembly: GCA_964591025.1. GTDB lineage: Bacteria > Armatimonadota > Chthonomonadetes > Chthonomonadales > Chthonomonadaceae > CAZPZP01. The sequence goes on along the minus strand of CAZPZP010000087.1, from coordinate 4,143 downwards.
AGCCCCTCCAAGATTTCGCGACGGGGACACAGCCCAACGGAATCGCCATTGCCGATGTCAACCGAGATGGCAAATCCGATCTCATCGCCGCAAATTTCGGTTCCAACTCGATCAGCGTTCTGATCAATACAACGCCCGTTGCAGGGTACAGCGTGTCCGGGCGCGTTTTACTCGAACAGACAGCGTCTGCCGCTGTTCCACTGAACTTCACGTTTACTCCCCAAGACGGCTCGACGATTTTCACGCGCACCGTGACTCCTGCCGCCAACGGAGATTATACTCTTACCGTCATTCCTCTCAAACTCTACACTGTTGGCATCAAAGGGGCAAAATGGCTGCGTTCTATTCTCGTCGCGGATACGACAACGGGCAACGTGACAGGATTGAATGCGACGCTGCGGGGTGGCGATGCCAATGACGACAATGCCATTGATATTTCCGATCTTTTGCTGCTGATCGCCCACTACAATCAACAACAGGGGACAGGTGGCTATCTCGAAACGGCAGACTTCAATAGCGATGGCTCTTGTGACATTTCCGATTTGCTTCTCTTGATCGGCAACTATAACTCTATTGGCAGTCCGTAACGACTGCCGAACAGATTGCTGTCCGCACCAAAAATGCACCGAAGGAGGAATCCTCTTTGCGGTGCATTTTTGCGGCTTTGCCGTGATTCAGTTGGAAATAGCGAGAGGAGTGGTTTCGCTCATTGGAACCCAATGCGCCATGGTGAGGAGGCTGTTGGCTTCCGATTTTTCCGAGTCACTGAGGGCGGCTTGTTGGAGTTCACGGAACATCTGCTCGATTTCGGGATTGCGCTGGGCAAAGCGTGCGGTCTCTGCCGGCGAGAGTTCGGCGAGAATGCGCCCGACAGCACGCGCCGCGTCGCTCATTGCGGCGAACGCGGCATGACTGCCGTGTTGTTTTGCCAAAAGCGTTCCGTTGAGATAGTGGGTTTGCCACTCCATTGCGGGCAGAGCAACGCGACGCTCCGAGAAGGCTGCGGGCAAATCTATCGCTTCACCGCGCAGAATCTCCGAGAGATTTTCCGCCTCTTTGCCAAGCAAACGATTGATGCCGACGGCTCCTTGCTCGTTGAGTTCTTGGGCGGCACGGAGATGCTCGCTTGCCGCGTCATCCTCGACGGCGCGAAGATGGCAGCGTGCCAATGTCAAGTGAGTGGCGATGCGTTCCTTGACGGCATCGGCTTGGGTCGCCTGAGCAAGGGCAGTGCGTGCTTCGTCGAAGGCGGCATTCAGGGCGGTTTCCGCTTCCTGCTTATCTCCTAAGCGTTCCGACTCTGCGGCTTGTGCCAAGTGGGCGCGAGCGCGGAGTTCATGCGTCTGCGCCTCTTCACGGGTGCGTCGGGTGCGTTTCGCTTCATCGAGGGCGTCTTTGGAATAGGCGAGGGCATCTTCCCATTGACCTGCGGCAAGAAGCGATTCGGAGAGGGCGAGAGCAGAGACAATCGCTGAACGCGCCCCGCCCGTTTTGGCGGCGATTCGAATGGCGGCGCGGGCATTCTCACGCGACTCGTCGAGTGCGCCCATCGCGGTCAGAACTTCCGCAAGGAGAGCGCGGGCGATTCCGAGCCGTGCCTCATCTTCAAACAACAATCCTGCCAGAACGACTGCCATCTCAAGTCGCTGCTTCGCCTCACTGATGCGCCCCATCATTTGGCAGCATTGGGCGATCTCCATCAGTGACTCCAAAAACGCTTCTGCTTTGCGCTCCGAGGCGGCTTGCTGGAGGCAGTCCGTCCATAACCGCATGGCGTCCTCATAATGCCCTGTCGCTCGCACAACGTCGGCGATATGATTTCGCAGTTCGAGCATTCCCTCTTCGCGTTGTACGCCTTCGGTGGTTTCGAGGGTTGCGGCGGCTTGCCGGAAATACTCCAACGCCTCGCCATATTGGTTTTGTCGGAACCGCAGACTGCCGAGCGAGATCAGCCCGCGCCAGCGCAAGTCGGTATTGTCAACGAGTATGACTTCGTCGAGATAGCTCTGGGCGGCGTCGAATCGTCCCCAATCGCTGAGAAGGTAGGCGAGGTCGAGCGCGGCGAGCGCACTGTACTCTTTCATGCCTTCGCCGGCAAAAATATCGCGGGCGGCGACAAGATGTTGCAACGCCTCTTCCGGGTGATTGTTTTCGATATGAGCGCGTCCGAGTGTTGCCAAAGCCCAACCCTCTTGCTGACGATTGTCGGCGGCGCGTGCCAATCCCAGCATCTGCTCCAACGAAGCGATATAGGCGGCGCGGTTGCGTTTCGGGGCGTTGTGCGCTTGGGTGAGTTCATAGAGATGGCGATATTCGGCACGCAATCGATCTTGGGTCGAAGGTTCGGGAATTCGCGGCGCAAAAGTGCCGGCAGGTGCGGGCAAGTCCGATGGCAGCGCGAAGGTTGTGCGGGCGTCGGCGTCGGGATCGAAGAAATCGGTATGGACGCGGGTGACAGCGGCGATTTTCTCTAAGAGAGCGTTGGGAATGAGGGTGATGCCACGCACATATTGATAGATGAGCGTGGGTTTGACTCCAGTGGCTTCGGCAAGGTCTTTGAGGGTGAGACCGGCTTGCGTGGACGCCAATTTGATGCGCTCGCCGATACGGGCGCGTTTTTCGGGTGTATTCAGACGTTTTTGCGACAAGGAACGAGCCTCCTACATGATACAATAAAGAGCGTAGGTGATAGGGTTACTTCGTTTTAGTAATTACGCTGTCTGCTTTATTCACCAACGCGGTCATGCATTCCTCTTTAATGAGGAATTTTCTTGAAAATTGTTCCTTGTTGCGGCAAATGTTCCGACTTTGTGTGACATTATGCCGGTGTTGGTTGGTTGATCAGTGTGCCAAACCGACGATGAATGGCAAGTGCCGGGTCGAGCGGAACCTCCGCCGCAACACAGTCGGCAGGAATGGAGATTGTTGGTGTCGGCTTGAGCGTTTTGCCCGCGAATTGCGGCAGGTAAGGGCAGAGTTCATCAAGCATTTCGCTTGTCATTTCTCGGATTTCATTGAGAGTCAAGACGGCTCCGTTGAGCGGATCGAGTGCCATCGCATGGACAAGATGCTCCGGGTCGCCGGAAAGTGCCGCCTCGGCGCAGAGAATTTGGACGTTGATATTGGTCATGCAGAGGGCGGCGCATTGGGGCGGCAGGTCGCCGAGTTTTGTCGGATGAAGCCCTGTATCGTCCGCAAAGGTGATCACTTCGACACACGCACCATCGGGCAGATTGGTGATATAGCCGTCGTTTCGCACATTGCCCATAAATCGGAACGGCTTGCCTGTGGTGACGGCTTCCATGATATAGGAACAATACTCAACGCTGCGGGCTTCGATTTTGGCACTCTCGAACTCCAGCGGATCGACTCGCTCATACTTCTCCGCCATGGTTTTGCCCCATTTGTAGTATGCGCCCGATTCACCTCCGAACGCGGGTTCGTCACAATAGAGATCGAGGGCTGCCTTGTTTTTGCGGAAATAGGGCAGATATTCGCTGAGGTGTCCCGTGCTTTCTGTCATAAAATAGCCGAACTGCCGGAAGACTTCGCCGCGCACTTTTTCGTTCTTGTAGTATTCGGGATGCTCGAACCGTTCGCGCAGTTGCGGGTAGAGGTCGCGTCCTTTGTGTTCCAGTTTGAGGAACCAATCCATGTGATTGATGCCGCCGCACACGAATGAAATCTCGTTCTTGTCGGGAACGCCGCAGTAGCCCGCAATCAGGTCGAGAGTCGTCTGCACGCCATGACACAAGCCCACAAACGGGACATTCGAGACTTTGCCGAGCGCGAGACAGTTTGCCGCCATAGGATTCGCATATTGCAGGATGATGGCTCCCGGCTTAGCGAGTTCTTCCATATCGCGGGCAATGTCCACCAAAACGGGAATGTGCCGCTGTCCGCGAAAGATGCCGCCGGGGCCGAGGGTGTCGCCGATGCACTGGTCAATGCCGTATTTGAGTGGAACGTGATAATCCACGCCATACGCATGGAAGCCGCCGACCTGAATCATTACGACGACAAAATCGGCGTCTTTGATGGCTTCGCGCCTGTCGGTGGTTGCCCACACACTACCGGGCAGGTTGTTGTCCTTGATCATGCGCTGACCAAAGGATTCCATGCGTCGGAGTTTGCTTTCGGTGG
>CAZPZP010000086.1:0-9979 GCA_964591025.1 uncultured Chthonomonadaceae bacterium | reverse complement strand
AGGTCTAATAGGGGCATAGAGTTTTATGATAGAATAGGGGTAGGAGAGATTAGAAAATCTACCTATTATTGCTCTGCGGAATCGCGCACCCACAGGTGAGGGTCAGATTGGAGTTGATGGAGCGTGCTGCGGACTTCGGCGTGTTCGGTTTCGGAGTGGAGGCGGCGGACTGCGAAGATTTTGGGGAAGAGCATTCCGGCGCGGGCAAGATAGATCAGTTCGCGGCGTTCGACGGGGTCGAGCGGTCTATTGGTTTCGAGCAGAGCGTAGTGCATTGTGTCCGGCAATTCAAGATGATCAAGGACAACTTCGCGCAGACTCTCCAACGCCGAAGTGGTATTGTCGCAGTCGAAGTCGCGGGCAATGGAACGTAGCCGACGATGCAAGCGCGTTTGTTGTTTGCCGCCAAGTTCTGTGAAGAAAGCACCACATTGACGGCGGCGAAACTCGTCCTGCGGGGTTGCGGTGACAAGGCGTTCGGGATACGCGGCGGCAAATGCGGCAAGGCGCAACAGAACTGCGTTGCGGTTATCAAGCCGCTTGCCTTTGGTTTTGGCGCGTCTCAAAATCAGCGCGTATTGCCCAAAACTTCGCCATTCAGTCCAATCGTTTGGGACTTCCGAAATGATTCTGCCGCCAACAATCAGCGCGGCTTGGCTTATGTCATACTCTTCGGAATCTTCGGCGTCGGTCTCTGTGTGTTGTGGCGAATACACCGTTTTCAGGAGCGGAACACGCACGCCGCGCCGCAGCCGTTCACGCAGGCGACTTCGGAGTTCGGAATCGGTTTCGAGTAGTTCGCACAACTTCGCCCCAATGCCCAAACTTGCCAATCCCGGAACCGTCAGCGTCTTGAAATCGGCAATCGTCGGAATGTCGCCGTGAGTTCGCAACGCCTCGCCGGTCACTGTCCACAGAGTCGCGTCGGAGAGAGCGGGCAAAAAATCGGTAACGGTTTGCAAAGGTATTGGCAGTGTTTCCATAACATCGTGCGTATAAAAGGAGAGATTGCCGCCCGTGTGCGGTACACTCTGTTTACGAGGCAGAGCGCGGACGCTTTGTCTCCTTCCCGCTATCGGGAAAACCCCATTCTACTGAACAAGGAGTTCACTCTCATGTCTGAGTTTACCCTGCCCGCTCTGCCCTATGCCTACGACGCATTGGAGCCGACCATCGACACCGCAACGATGCAATTTCACCACGACAAGCATCATCAGACGTATGTGACCAATCTCAACAACGCTCTCAAAGACACGCCGGAGCATCTTGAGAAAAGCATCGAAGCGTTGATCGCCAATCTCGACGCCGTTCCCGAAGCGGCACGCACGGCAGTTCGCAACAATGGCGGCGGTCATGCCAATCATACCCTGTTCTGGGAGATCATGACGCCCGGCGGAAGCAAAACCCCGACAGGCGCACTCGCAGACGCCATTACCAAAACATTCGGCGATGTCGAATCGCTCAAGAAGCAGGTCAGCGAAGCCGGAACCAAACGATTCGGCAGCGGCTGGGCGTGGCTTGTCAGTGATTCCAGCGGCGCATTGTCCGTCATCAGCACTCCCAATCAGGATAACCCGCTTATGGAAGGCAAAACCCCGCTTCTCGGCGTGGATGTGTGGGAACACGCCTATTATCTCAAGTATCAGAACCGTCGCCCCGATTATCTCGCCGCATGGTGGGACGTTGTGAATTGGGACGAGGTCGCCAAACGCTACGGCAAGTAGGCAGTTTTCGGCAAGCAATTTTGCCCTTGAGAATAAGACAATCCCTCGCCCTGAAATTTCCGGAGCGGGGGATTTTTTCGGTGTATAATAAGCGTAAAGCACTCAAACTCAAGTGCAATTTTAGGAAAGGACTATCCTTATGCAAGCCGAACAACTCTGGAACGATTTTACCGCATTGCCCGAAGACGCCCAAAAGCAGGTCACTGACCTGATCACTTTTCTGCGCCAATCGACTGACAAGATAAAGCCTATGTTGCAAGCCGAGCGTATTTCTCTCAAAGAGGAGCCATTCGTCGGAATGTGGAAAAACCGTGACGACCTCAAAGATAGTACAGAATGGGTTCGCAATCTGCGGGAGAGCGAATGGACACGCTAAATGCCTCCTGCGGTTTTGATTGACACAGATATTCTTATTGATGCAGGACGAGGGATTCAGCAAGCTCTTGATTGCCTCGATAATTATGAGGCGCAAGGAACGCTTGCCATCAGTGTTATTACTGAGTTGGAACTGATTGTTGGCTGTCAGAACAAGCGCGAATTACAGAAATTAGAGAAATTCCTGCGGCGATTTGAGATCAAAATGTTGAACGGTCAGGCGTCCAATATCACTGTTGATCTCATCAAGCAGTACCGCCTCAGTCATGGTCTGCTGATTCCCGATGCACTTATCGCTGCAACTGCCATCACATTTCAACTTCCCCTGCTCACCAAAAACCAGCGTGATTTTCGATTTATTCGCGGGCTGCAGTTGTTACCTTACCCTTGAAATTTGAGCAATGGAATGGAAGCAGAATTGGAAAGCGCGATCAAAATTTGGTCTGTACTGCGACCTTCAATATAAGCCGCTGACTCCTGCAACATCAGAGTTTGGTTTGTGTCAGAAGATACAACTCTTGCTGTATTCGTTTCGGAGGCTGTGCCGCGTGAAATTTTCCGCTCTATTTTTTGTTTTCCTATTCGCTTTGGGTATTCCGACCTTTGCCGCGCCGCCAAAAACAGCAAAGACTGCCAAACCTGCGCCTGCCGCGCTCAGAGCCGTCAAATTGGAAGTGACACCGGCGAAGGTTGCTCTTGGTAACGCTCTGGCGTCTCAACGTCTTTTGGTGACTGCGACCCTGACCGATGGCACGCGCCGCGATGTGACGGACACGGCAAAATTCGTCTCTATCGCGCCTAAAATTGCAACGGTCTCAGCGAAAGGCGAAGTGCTTCCTGCCGGTGATGGACAAACAGCAATTACAGCGCAGTGGGGCGGGCAAACCGGTAAAGCGTCCGTGACGACCAAAGACAGCAAAACGCCGGTCAAAATCTCGTTCGTTAATGATGTTGTTCCGGTACTATCGCGTCTCGATTGCAGCATGGGAACGTGTCACGGCGCGGCACAAGGCAAGGGCGGATTTCGGCTCAGTCTGCGCGGCTATGCCCCCGAAATAGACTTTGCCAGTATCACGCGGCAATTGCAGGGACGGCGCATCAGTCGCGAAGCCCCCGAACGCAGTCTCTTTCTTCGCAAACCGCTGGCGGAAGTCGCCCATCGGGGCGGCAAACGATTCGACAAATCTTCCCGCGATTATGCTCTGTTGCTTGGCTGGCTCAAACAGGGCGCAGAAGGTCAGACAGGCAAAGAGACCGCGCTTGCTAAAATCGAAATCCTGCCCGGTGACCGCCGTATGATTCCGGGCGAAAAACAACGTCTGCTCGTCAAAGCGACCTACGCCGACGGACGCACCGAAGACGTTACGCACCTCGCCCTATACTCCTCCAATGATCTCGCCCTCGCCTCAGTGACGCCGAGCGGACAAGTGACCATGTTGCGCTCCGGCGAAACGGGCGTTATTGCCAAATATCGTGACAAACTGGCGGTTGTGCGTGTGATGTCGCCGTTCAATCAGCCCGTTAACCCCAAAGCGTTCACGGCACGCGCTAACTTCATTGATGATCTGGTGAACCTCAAACTCAAGGAACTCAAAATTGAACCGTCTGGACGTTGTACCGACAACGAATACCTGCGCCGTGCCTATGTAGACGCCATCGGAACCCTGCCGACTCCCGAAGAAGTCAAGACGTTTCTCGCCGACACAGACTCGAAAAAACGCGCAAAACTGGCGGATACGCTCCTCGCCCGCCCCGAATACGGGATGATTTGGGCGTTGAAATTTGGCGACTTGTTCGTGCTTCGCAAAGAGTATATGCAGCGCAAATACGCGATGCTGATGCAGCAATGGCTGACAGAACAGTTCAACGCCAACCGTTCTTGGGACAAACTCGCCACCGACATTTTGACTGCGAAGGGCGAAATGGATACCAATCGCGGCGGGCTGTTCTTTGTCAGTCGCGCCCCGCAAAAAGAGGGCGAAGGCTCGTGGATTCGCAAGCCGGAAGCGACTGCCGAGATGGCGGCGCAGGTGTTTTTGGGTTCGCGGATTCAGTGCGCCAAATGTCACAATCACCCGTCCGAGAAATACACGCAGGACGATTATTATCACTATACGGCACTGTGGCAGCAGGTTACCGGCAAAGGCTCCCAAGACGACGGCGTGCCGGAGGTTTTAGAGGCGACCGCAAACGGCGAAGTGCGCCAGCCCCGCACTGGGAAACTCATGGAGCCGCGCCCGTTGGATCGCTCCGTTCTCGGATTTGTGAAAGACGAAGATCGGCGCGTCAAGGCGGCGGCATGGATGGTCAAGCAGGACGAGTTCGCCCGCAATATCGTCAATCGGCTTTGGGCGCGGTGCTTCGGAACCGGAATCATCGAACCCGTAGACGATATTCGCAGTACAAACCCCGCCTCCAATGAACCGCTCATGAAAGCGTTGTGCAAAGAATTGACATCGCACAATTTCGATCTCAAACATCTACTTGCAACGATTATGAAGTCGGAAACCTATCAGCGCAGTGCCGTCACCAATAAAACCAACCGGACTGATCTGCGCTATTTTTCGCACTATCCGGCACGCCGCTTGCCTTCGGAAGAGTTGGTAGATGCTGTCGCCCAAATCACTGGAATCGCGGATCGGTATCAGCAGATGCCGTATGGAACCCGCGCCTGTGAACTCGCCGACGCCGAAATTCCTTCGATTATGCTCGATACGTTCGGGCGTCCGCCGCGTGTACAGCCGTCTGATACCGAGCGCACCTGCAACCCTGCCATTGCCCAAGCCCTCGCTATGCTCAACAGCAATATTATTCAAGACAAAATCAAGGACGGCAACGGCACGCTAACCGCCCTCCTCAAATCCGGCAAACCCGACCCGGAGATTCTCGAAACGCTCTATCTCTCCACCTTTGCCCGCCGCCCAGACTCCGTCGAATCGCGCACATTGTTGGAACTTATCAAGAAATCGCCGTCTCGCGACGAGGGCTTTCAAGATGTGCTGTGGGCGTTGCTGAACAGCAAAGAATTCCTCTTCAACCACTGACGCGCTCCCCGGATCGCTGAACTCGGTCATGTGGTCGGCAGCAGCATACATCTGCGCTTCTATGAAACGGTTTCGCACCGCTATGCCCTGATGGAAGAGATTACCGCAAAATCACGATGCGGTCAGGGGCAAAAATGGGAACGCCGTATGCCCCGCAAATCTTCAGTTCGCCGCTAACTTTTCCTCTTGCGGCGCGGCGTTGGCAATAGCGGCAAGCATCACTTCGGCAACGTCCAGAATAGCAGGCGCGTTGTCCCCTGCGACTTGGGCGAGACTGTCCCCAACCATGATCTTGCAGAACGGACAGCCAACCGCCACCGTTTTTGCTCCCGTCGCGATCAACTCTTCGGCGCGGTTGACACCGGGACGCTGGCTTTTGTCCTCTTCCATCCACATTCTGCCGCCCCCTGCTCCACAGCAAAACGTCTTGCTCTCACGGCGTCCGACTTCGGTTAAAGGAAGCGTGGCGGCGCGATTGAGCAGAGTGCGCGGGGCTTCGGTTTCGCCATTGACCCGCGCCAAAAAGCAGGGATCGTGATAGGTCACGCTCTCGGCATAACCCTGCGGCAGGGCGAGGCGTCCCGATTCGACGAGTTGCGCCAGATACTGCGTGTGATGCCACACCTCATAATTGCCCGCAAACTGCGGATACTCGTTTTTGAGCGTATGGAAACAGTGCGGGCATTGCGTGACGATGGTTTTTGTGCCGATGCCATCCAGCGTGGCAACATTCGACTCCGCCAACTGCTGAAACAGAAATTCGTCGCCGGTTCGCCGTGCCGGATCGCCCGTGCATCGCTCTTTCGGTCCCAATATCGTGAACTTGACGCCCGCCTTTTCCAGCAGTTGCGCCAACGCCCGCACTGTCTTCTGCCCTTTCGGATCAAACGCACCCGCACACCCGACCCACAGCAGCACTTCGCGCCCGTCATCAGAACTCGCGGCGGGAATCTCCAAGCCCTTTGTCCAGTCCAAACGCTGCGACGCCGGCAAGCCCCATGGATTTTCGCGACTGCCCAACTGCCGGAGCATCGTTGCGCCCGAACCTTTTAGCCGTCCCTCCGCGACACGATACCGCCGAATGCCGTCAATCAAATCCACATGGCGAATCAATGCCGGACATTCGCGCACGCACGCATGGCAATTTGTACACGCCCACAACGATTCATCGCTGATGATGTCCGTCGAAAGCCCTTCTAATTCCAATTTATTGGAGTTCGTGAGGAGCTGGCGCAAATCCAGCACGATCTGCTTGGGATTGAGTTCCTTGCCCACCGCCTGCGCCGGACACACTTCGGTACACCGCCCGCACTCCATGCACCCATCGAGACTCATCAGATTCCAGCGATCCAAATCCATCAAAGCACCTAAACCAATGCGCCCTGTTTCCTCGACTTCTGCCATCGAAACGGGTTCCAGTTCACCCATTTTGCGCTCCGGTTGGAGGGCGATTGTCGGCGCAATCACAAAGATATGCAGCCAGCGACCATAGGGTAATGCCGCAATAACCCCGAACACGAACGGCATATGCACCCACCAGATCACGGCATACGCCAGAAACGAAATCCCCTCGAATGGCAAGGAAAACACTCTGCCTATAGGAGAATACATCACATACGCCGCACGCTTCGGATCAGCCGCAAGCCCCGCGCCTTCGAGCATAAATCCGGTCAGTGTCGCCAAAAACAGCAGCGTCAAAAAAGCCCCATCCGTCCAATTATGTCCCAACGCTTTGGGTTTCGCTGTATAGCGGCGCAGGATCGCCATTCCTGTCCCGATCAGCAACGCCAAACCAAAGACATCGAGCGTGATTTTGCACGCCAAATAGAACGCGCCTTTATAAAACCAGTGTTCGCCAAAAATCCACGCGCCGTAATGCTCCACCGCCACAATGCACGTCCCAACAAACAGGGCGAATATCCCGAAGAAAATCAGGGCGTGCGCTCCCCCCGCATACTTCTTGCGCCGAACGCGCCGGTGCAGCAAAATCTGATCCCACAGCATCTTGACGCGCCCCGCCCAATCCTTCACTGCGGGCGCGGGCTTGCCCTTCCGCCACAATACAAAGCGGCGATAAAAGCCATAAAAGCAGACGAGAGTAGACGCAATCGCCATGAGATAGAAGACGATTTTGGAGCCGGTTCCGATATGAAAAAAAATAGTACGTGTTGGCATAGGCTTAGAAATCAGAACCACAGGGAACACAGGGACAATGCAAAAACATTGATCCACGAAAGAACACGAAAAAGACACGAAAACAATTCAGTACAGAATCTCTTGAATTGGTCTTTGTGTCCTTTGTTTCTTTGTTGTGAATTTCCCCTGTGTTCCCCGTGTTCCCTGTGGTTCGTTATTTGAGTTTGGCGGTCAACTCAGGAATGGTTGAGTGCAGATCGGCGACGAGACCATAGTCGGCGACCTCGAAGATCGGGGCGTCGGCGTCGGAGTTGATCGCGACGATGACCTTAGATTCTTTCATTCCGGCGAGATGTTGGACGCTGCCCGATACTCCTGCGGCGATATAAAGTTCCGGCGCGACGATTTTGCCGGTCTGCCCGACTTGAAGTTCGTTGGCGGCGATTCCGCTGTCCACTGCGGCGCGGGTTGCTCCAACGGCTCCGCCCAAAGCGTCGGCAAGCCCGCCGAGAAGCCGCTCGAATGTCTCGGCATCGCGCAAGGGACGCCCACCAGAAACAACCACGCGGGCATTCGTCAAATCGGGGCGTTTGCGCTCACCGGCTTCGAGGCTTTTCCACGTTGTTGTGTTGGGAAGCGCAGGAATCGTTACGGTTTCGATGGGACTTGATGCGCCCGATGGTTCCGGTTTGCCGAACGCGGTGGTGCGAACGCTGAAAACGCCGTTGTCGCCGTCAATTTGCATAGTGGCGAAGAAATTTCCAGCGTTCATTGGGCGGCGGAAAACCAAACCCGTTGCGTCGTTAGCAACGCTCAGTACATCGGAGAGCATCGGCAGATCGCGTTTTCCGGCGAGGCGAGGCAATACGTCGCGCCCAAATGTTGCGGACGCCCCCGCTATCGAAGTCGCGCCGCTTTGGGAGACAATTGCATCCAGAACGGCAACCGCTTTGTCGGCAGTCGGGTGTTCGAGTTCGGCAGAAGCAGCGAGATAAACGACGGATGCGCCATAACCGCGTACAGTTTCGGGGTCGAGCGTTTGCCCGCCGAGAGCCGCAATCGCAAAGGTTCCACCCGTGAGTTTCGCCCACTGCTGCGCGAACGTGATCACTGGAAGTGTCGCGGGGAGAAGAGCTACGCCGTCGGTTTCGGCGAGAATGAGAAGGGTTGCCATAGTTAGCGCGTGCCTCCAATCACTTTGGCTTCGTCGCGCAGGGCGGCGAGGAGTTCGTCCACACTGCCGACTTTGCGCCCTGCCTTGCGCGGGGGCGGCGTCTCAAGATGACGAATATGGACGCGGGCGTTCGGGCGCGTGCCAAGTTCGGCGGCGGCAATGCGATCCAATGGCTTTGAGCGTGCTTTTATAATTGCGGGCAATGCCACATAACGTGGTTCGTTGAGACGCAAGTCGGCGGTCACAACGGCGGGCAGGGTGATCTCAAGAGTTTCGCGCCCGGCGTCCACTTCGCGTGTTACCGTCGCCGATTTGCCATCACCGGAAAGTATGATATGAGAGGCAAACGTCGCTTGCGGCACGTCGAGAATGGCGGCAAGGCGTTGTCCGGTTTGATTATAGTCGTCGTCTATTGCCTGCTTGCCCATCAAAATCAAGTCGGGGTTTTCGCGGCGGCATATCGCGGCGAGTAAATGACTGATAACGCCGGGATCGAGTTCGCCGTCATCTTCGACGCGAATCGCCCGATCTGCTCCCATTGCCAGCGCATTCCGCAACTGATCTTCACACTCTGCACCGCCAATGCTGACAGCAATAATTTCGGCGTCGGCTCCGTTTTCACGAATACGAACCGCCTCCTCCAAAGCGATTTCATCGAATGGATTGATCACCCATTTGATGTCGCTGTCATCAATTCCAGTCCCATCGGGGGTCAATCGCACGCGCCCATACGGGTCAGGAACGCGCTTGATCGGCACGAGTATCTTCACTGATAACTCCTCTTTCTGCAAGGTTCTGTCTGCCTATTTCGGCAAAATCACTCCCTATTCCTCTACGCAAATTCGGGGCGGGTATACTGCCATATCGTTCAGGTCGAAAAGGAGCCGAAGTTGCCTAATCAAACATTATTTCAGCAGATTGCACAAGAGATTTCCGTAGGAGATCGAGAGAGGCGAAAGGTTGCAACAGTTCATATGCAAATCTTGTTGTACGCCAATGAACTCAGTGCGTTGCCACGACGCGAAGTGTGTTCTCGTGTTGGACTGCGTGAGAGTTATGCCATTGAAATCAGCAAAATGATCAATCTTGCCGAGCTGCTTGTAGAATCGGGTTATGAGATTGTGCGTCGAGTCGCGCCGAAATAATCCGCTGCCGTTACGTAGATCGAAGCAGGTACACTTTCAGCCGACTCACTTTGAGAGTAGACCTCGTGCCTAAGTCAGCGGGCGAAAGAGTCTGTTGCGGGTACGTTTATTGTACCCGGTCAAGAGCAAACCACTCTCAAGCAAGGGGAGTGCTTCTGACGGGTACGTTCCTATACTCGGTAATGAGTACACTTCGGCAAGAGGTCTATTAGACCTCTTGCGTAAGTCGGGTACAAGAACGTACCCGACTCAAAAACAGCCGTCCTACGGACGAAATTCTCTTGCCTTGAGAGTGCGAAGCACGGCACGGCGGAACGCCCCTAGCAGAGAAATTCATTTCGCTGTACTCTTACAAGAGGTCTATTAAACTGATTACCCATC
>CAZPZP010000085.1:1844-10001 GCA_964591025.1 uncultured Chthonomonadaceae bacterium | reverse complement strand
ACCGATACACAAAGAGATGAATGGTAGAATCGACGGGAACTGTGGAAACCGTCGAAGGCTGTCCGTCGCGTGCAAATCCCCACGTTCCCCGCTCAAATGACATTCCCAGAAAAAAGCGTTCTTGGGAACCGAAGGTAAATCCGTCGTATAACGAAATTCCGGCATAAGTATTGCTGCCCGCGCCTATCGGCGTCGCATCGGCGGGGTTTTTACGGGCAAGGAAACTGACATAGACCGTGTTGGTTCCATTGACGGAACCCTGATTGACCGCCAGCGAACGAAACGCCCCTTGATTAAAGCCGCCCGTTGTGGCGGTGTTGCCGAGTGCGCCGAAGCCCGGATAGGTCAAGCCCGGTGTATTGACCAAAACGGGGTTGAAGTCGCTCCAATTGCCCGCGCCCGGATTTTCCGCTACCGGGAACCACCCGAATCCTCCGCCCACATTGACTAAATATCCGGCGGGGTATGAAAAATTGTCATCGGCGATAAGCTGCGCGTTCGCCGCCTTGCCCATGCCCAAAATACTGCCGACAGCCAGCCCAACTGCAATCGCATTGCGCCCCCATCGGCGCACTCGTTGAGATACCATCATTGTCTACTTTCTCCTTTAATATGCCGAACTTTACGGCACTCGGATTCTACCTAATATAGGTAACAGTTTGTGCGATTTCATGCAAGAGTTTCAACACTTTTCGCAGGGAGTTTTCTCAGGAGTAGCGATCCGGGGAGAGAAGTGTCAGATCGAGGGAGGGAGTTTGTGCGGAGACGAGTTCGGCAACCAATTTGCCCGTAATCGGTCCGAGGCTCATGCCCATCATTGCGTGTCCTGTGGCGAGGCAGAGATTGGCGAATTTGGCGGGGCGTCCGAGATAGGGCAAGCCGTCGGGCGAACAGGGACGCAGTCCGCTCCATGCGGGCAAATCCTGAAAATCGTCGGGACGAAACGCCGGAAAATAACGCGGAATGGCGGCAACGATCCCTTCGATGCGCTTGGGATTGATGGAAGTGTTGAGTCCGGCAACTTCCATGGTTCCGGCGAAGCGCAAAGTGTCTCCCATCGGCGTCACTGCCACACGCGCTTCGGTGCAGATCGAACACAGCGACGGCAGTTGACGCGGCTCTTTGAGGGTGAGGCTGTAGCCCTTGCCCGCTTGCATCGGCAGGTTCAACCCCAATGCTTTGACCGCTTGCCCCGACCACGCCCCGCCCGCAAGCACAAACTCATCGGCGGTCATGTCGCCATGTGTTGTCTGAAGAGCAGTGACGCGATTGCCTTCGGTGCGCCAGCCGGTCACTTCGGTATTCCATTGCCATTTCGCGCCGTTTGTATCCAACTCCTCCGTGATGCCAGCAATGAACCGCTGTGGAATGAGATGGCAGTCCTGCGGAAAATAGACCGCCCCGGCAATATCCATCGTGATAGCCGGGTCATGCTCTGCGGCTTGCTTGGCGGTCAGGACTTCGGCGGAAAGTCCGAGTTTGCGTGCCATTTCCGCCATTTCTCCCTCTTCATGCAAGCGGTGTTCGGTTTTGCACAGCATCAGCAAGCCGCGCTTAACCATGCCGAAATCGGTGTCTGGTTCGGCGTGCATTTGGTCATGGAGTTCGGCATAACATTCGCGGCTTGCCAAGTTGAGGTCACGCAAAATCGGGGCGGAACGCTGAACGTGCGCGGCATTGGCGGCGCGATAGAAACCCCACGCCCATCGAAACAGATCGCCGTCGAAGCGCGGGCGAATATAGAACGGACTGCGCGGATTGAACATCATTTTTAAGCCGACTGCGACCATTCCGGGCGCGGCAAGCGGCACAAAATGACTGGGCGTCACCATACCCGCGTTGCCGAGGGAACAACCGTCATGATCCGGCTTGCCACGTTCGACAATCGTCACCGTATGCCCCGCCCGCATCAGATAGTAGGCAGAGCAAAGCCCCACCACGCCGCCGCCAATCACGATAACCGATTTACTCAAACTTACCCTGTCCTCTCCGAAATTTGTGCGAGATGTGTTATAGAAAAATAGGTGTCCGACCTCACCCCCGCCCCCTCTCCTGACCAGTCGCAAGCTCCTTAGGAGAGGGGAGAATCAAGCCCAAACAAAGAGACTCCCCCTCTCATAGTGAGGAACGAACGGCAAGGAGAGGGGGCGGGGGGGTGAGGTAGATGCGCGCCTTTATCCGCTTCTCGAATTTGTGTCAATCCAGATGGCTGATGTCATTCAAGAGAGTTAATCGGCGCACGCGCCCGATCACGCCCTCATGGTCTTCGATGATACTCAAGGAAGCGTTTGCCAGCCAAATACGGCGCATAGACGAAATCGGGGCGTCGAGCGCGTCACAGATCAACGCCCGCAGACTGCCGCCATGCCCGACAATTACAACCCCGCCGGACGGGTATTGCTCTTGAATCAAGGTGACGGCTTGGGTCATACGCTCCCATGCCGATTCGAGGGTTTCGCCCCCCGGCGGACGGTTGAGATGAGAATTTTGGACATAGCCCTTGAGCAGTTCGCTTTCCCCTCGCGCCTCGATCTCCGTGCGCGTCAGCCCTTCCCATTCACCAAGACTGGTTTCGCGCAACAAGGGCGTGGTTTGCACCGTCAAGCCATAGGGCGCGGCGATTGTTTGCGCTGTTGCTATCGCCCGCCCTAAATCGCTCGAATAGACAGCAAGCGGCGGCTCAGACAGCTGCCCCAATCGTGCCGCGATCCGTCGTGCCTGTTCGCGCCCCTCCTCATCGAGCGGAATATCGGTATGCCCTTGAAACCGCATTGCCTTGTTCCACTCAGTCACGCCATGCCGCACCAAATATAATCGCCATCCCGCCGTCGCCATACTCAAAATCCTCTTGCTCCCTCATGCTCTGATTTGTCTACAAGACAAAAATCTCCCCTTCCCCAAATTCAGAGGAGAGAGGAGACATTCAGCACCCGCGACTATCGGGGAGAACCGGGCATCGGTGCGCCGCCGCCGGGCGGAGGCTGCTGTTGAGGCTTGACCTCTTTCGCCCCTGCCGGAATCTTAAAAGCAAACGCCGAATCGGGTATAGAGGCATTGAGCGAACTCGTGTAGGTCGCCACCGAACGAATCGCCCCCGAACCCTGCTCCATCTTCAAGAGTTGGTAATTCTGCTTGTCAATCATCAGCACCGTCGGCTTGGCTTGTTTAAACTGCGCTTCGACGACCTGTCTCTGCGATTCGAAGGCTTGTCTTTGTTCGGGAGGAAGTTTGGCAATTTCTGCCGCCGAGGGCATACGCGGGGTGATTTTGATGACAAACGCGGCACGTCCTTTGACAGAGGAGGGAGATTGAAGTGTTGCGCCCGGAATCGTTGGCGGCAATTGCAAACTGAGCAGCTGCACCAAAGAAAATTGCGGGGGTGACGGAGCCTTGATATACTGATTTTCTCCCGCAGAATACCGCAGCATCGTTTTGCCGTCACTGACAATGGTTTGCTTGCCCGCCTTTTTCATCTGGGCGCCCGCCGCGCCGCCGCCCGTTTGGGTCACCTCGACACGCATCTTGTTGGGGCTTTTGTATTTGATGACCTGCGTTCGCGTCACATTTACCGCTTTGCCTGTCGTATCTTTGCCGCTGATCTGTGTGGACACTGTGCCTTGAAATGATTTGGCGGCTTTATAAGCAGCATCCATTCTCTTGAAAATATCTTGAGGGCTTTGCGCGTGCGCTGTCACGGAGACTCCCGCCAATAATGCCGTCGCCAATACGCCTCCCATCCCGACCCGAACCTCTGTAACAAACCGCATTCTATTATTCTCCTTACGCCGTATTCTCTCGTGACGGCGACCTTATTCCGTAGTAAGAAAAGAGGGGTTCGATTGCCTCGGTCCCTTCCTGTGCCGGAACAGTATACCCTACGCACGAAATGCGCCGAATGTTCAGCAGTTCATTTTCTGCCCGCGTCGGCGGTGCAAAGCGAGCCTATTATGCTGTGAATAAGGGTAAAATGAGAACAACAGACGCACCTTATGCACCGGGTACTGAAAGTACCCGGCAAGAAAGTACAAGCGTCTTTCAGACGCAAATCTCCTTCGTTTGAGAGGAATTGTGCGTCTGAAAGACGCTTGTTTTTTCCAGACGAGGGTTTTCAACCCTTGATGAGTAATAGAGAGCAGAGAGGACAAATTTTGATGAAATTGCACGAGGAGTTGAGCGCGGCATTGAACCGCCAATTGGGTTCCGAACTGGAATCGTTTTTGCTGTATTTGGGAATGAGCGCGTGGTGTGAGCAGAACGACTTGCCGGGTTTCGCGCATTGGCTGCGGATTCAGAGCGAGGAAGAGCGGGCGCACGCCATGCGCCTGTATACCTATCTCGCGGATCGCGGCGAAGCGATTATCATTCCTGCCTTGCCCAAAATCGCGTTCGAGTTCGCTTCCATCACGGAGTTGTATCGCACCGCCCTGCAATATGAGGAAAAACTGCTCGCCGACTACAACCGCTTGTTCCCCATGTCGGGTCAGTACGACGACTATCCGACTCAAATCTTCCTGCAATGGTTTCTTGAGGAGCAGATTGAAGAGGTCAAAGAGGCGAATACCATTGTCGCGCAGTTGAATCGCATCGGAGAAAGCCCCGGCAACCTCTATCATCTGGATCGCCACTTCGCCAAGCGCGTTGCAAATCCTACCGAGTAAAAGAAAAAATTCAGGGTCATTGTGTTCCGGGGAATTCATTCCCCGGAATGCAACAGAGGGTACTTGTTCTCAAATTGGGTCGCAAATCCTACCGAGTAAAAGAAGGAATGGGAAACCGAACGACGACGCACGCGCCGCCTTCGGGCGGATTGTAGAATTCAATGGTTCCGCGCAGGTCATGGCGGGCGAAACTGAGGATCAGCCCCATGCCCGTATGTGCGTCGCGGACAGGATCGAAATGGGGAGGGAATCCGTCGCCTTCATTGCTCACCTTGAGGATGGCGTGCCGCCCGTCTTGAACGAGACTCAAGCGAATTTCTCCCGTGCTGTGCTTGGCAGCGTTGGTGGTCAGTTCGTTGATAAGAAGAGAAAGCGACACGCTGGAAGAAGCGGGCAGACCAAAGTCCTCGACTTCGATGACGATGCGCCTTGCCTCTCCGACACTGCTTTGCAACAACGGGGTCATCAGGGCTAAGGAGTCGACGGTACTGAGGGTATCGTCTTGAGTGTCGGATTGAGCCTTCTGCGCCAGGAGATCATGCAGCAACGCAATGCTGTGAATGTAGGACGCAATACGCTTGAGAGCCTTGATCGGCGCGGCAGCCTCCCCCTCGGCGATCTCCATTTCGACAAGCGAAGAAATGATCTGCAAGTTGTTTTTGACGCGGTGATCCGTTTCCTGCATGGCACGCTCAAGCCGCGCATTGAGGCTGTCTTGTTTCAAGTTGGAAAGCATCAGCGACTCGCTGAGATCGACAGATTGCTCGCGTGCGTTGAGCGACACCGACGTATCGGTGATCTGAACCATCAGCCCGATAGGACGTTCTGCGTCGTCGAAAATAGCCCACGCCATGTAAGACCAGTAGGTATCGGGAACCGCAGAGATGTGCTTCTGCTCCGCAAGAATCTCTGTCTTGCCCGTGCGAAATACCCGATCAAGCAAAGCATCACTCTGATTTGCCGTGCCTTCCGGCGCAACAATTCCGAAAGATTTCCCCAGAAGTTCGGCAGAAGAGAGGGCAGACAATTGGCAGAAAGCGGGGTTGGCATAGCGGATAATATGCGTCTTACCCTCGACGGCGACAAGCGGTAGCGGCGAATCGGCACAGGCGTAACGGCACAACTGCGGCAGAATCGACGCCCTCTCTCTCATTGGCTCAGTATTGGCAATAGTCTCTTCGGTCTGCATTCCGTTACCTGCTTTCGGTCTTGTCTTTACCTCACCCCCCGACCCCCTCTCCTTGCCGCTCGTTCCTCGCTAAGAGAGGGGGAGATTCTGGTCTTGAGACTCCCCCTCTCCTCCGAACGCAGTGAGGGAACAAGGAGAGGGGGTTGGTGTCAATCCGCGTCGCACTTACACCTTGACTTTTCAACTCTGCTCGAAGCGGGTCGGCACGCCGGTCACCAAGCCCTGATACCCTTCAAGGCGTGCGCCCAAGGTGAGTCCGTCCGAGGTGATCTCATATTCGCAAATATCCTTGCTGTGATAGCCGCCGCGCATCTTCACAACAACGAGAATGCGGCGCAACTGCCCATCAATCTCGACATAGCGCATACGGATAATCGCGTCGGTCAAAAACGAAATGGCGTGTGGGCTGAACACCAAGTCGGTAAACGTCTCCTGTACTTCCACCGTGCTGAGAACCGTGACGCCCACGCGGGTCAACGCGCCGATCATGCGGTACAGCGACTCCCGAAAGTCCTGCCGGAAGGCAGGAGCGAGTGCCATCTCGAACCCCGCCAGCGAGTCGATTACGACGCGCTTTGCCCCCATTCTCTTCACCGCCTCCAATATCTCGAACAGCGTCTCGTCTACGGACAAGTCGAGCGGGCGGAGGTAGAGAACCTCCAGCAGTCCTTCTTTCTGCGGCGTCTCGAGGTCAAACCCGAAGCTTTTTGCCCGCCGTGCATACTCCTCCGGGCGTTCCTCGAATATCGCCACGATTCCCGGCTCGCCCTGCCGCACACCCTCCGCGATAAACTGCGTCGCAAGCACCGATTTGCCTGTCCCGGACGGACCCGCGATCAGAAGACTGGCTCCTTCGGGAATGCCTCCGCCCATCAGTGCATCCAGAGCGGGAACGCCTGTGGAAAGTCGAGGGCGTTTCGACGATTTTCCTCTCTTGCCGTCCAGCCCAAAAGTACGCGGAAAGACTTGCAAGCCGGATTTGTCGATGCGGAACGTATGCAAGCCCGGCACGGACGCCTGCCCGCGCAGTTTCGTAATTTGCATTTTGCGGACAATGGAGTTGCGCTCTGTATTTTGCGAAAGATAGAGGAGACCATCCGCTACCGTGAAAACAGGATTGTCGTAGACTTCACTGTCGCTGTATTCGCCTATCAGGAAGGTGGTGGCTTGCCAACTCGTCAGCGTCAGGGCAAGACGCTGAATAAAGGATTGGAGTTCCATTTCCGTAGACGCTCCGGTTTGGGCTTTGCGTACCACGGTGCGAAACGAATCGACTAGCACAATGCCGGGACTGCTCGCCTCGACCTCGGTGATAATCGCGTCGAAAACGGCACTAAGGTCGTTGTCCAATAGCACTTGGCTGAGGTTGATGAAGCGCACCGCACCGTTAATTTTGGCGGCGTCGAAAAAATCGAACTGCTGCTGATAGCGCAGCATTTTCAGAGAGGGTTCGCCCAAAACCGTAAAGTAGAGGGCGGGGCGTTCCGGGGTGGCATTGGCGAACATGATCTGATGGGCAAGCGTGGTTTTGCCTGTTCCCGGTGCGCCCGCGATGATATTGAAGGAAAACTCCGGCAGACCGCCTCCCAGCACGGTATCCAGTCCCGGCACGCCCGTTGCCAATCTGCCAATCGTCACTTTGCCTTGCTCGCTCATTACGAGATTTCCTCCGCGCCGAAGTTATTTTCACTCGGCAACTCCGACCAAATCTGTTTCAACAGGCGCAGCGTCAAGTCCGCGCCGATAAAGGTAATCAACAGTCCAAGCAGTTGAGACAAGAGAGTTACCTCCCCTTGAATCGTCTCCTCAGCAGACTGCTTGCGGGCATTTTCCTCAAACCCTCTCAGAGTGCCATCGGCTTCGACCTCGACGGCTGCCAGCCAAGCGACTTCCGTTTTTGCCAGTGCCAGCGCACGGACAAGCAGGGCTTGAAAACCGGTGACGCCAATGAGTTTTACCAGACTCAGATGCAATTTCTCGAAAGTGCTTGACGCGGCATAAACATCGGGAAGATTGTCTACGCTCGCTTCCAGTGCCAAGAGGCGTTGGGCTAAGTCTTGCGCCGCAGGAGCAGTCTGTCTCATAATAATCGCCTCTCCATCTGCATTGTATGCCTTCCCTAAAAACCCTGCCACGATAGGACAGTCTGTTCATTGCTTGCCGACATTCCCTTGTAGATTGCCTATTTACTCATGCACTGTGATGATTCCTCTTTCTTTGTGCAAAAAGAGTGCTTTTGGAGTAAAAAAAGACGTTTTTCGATGACAGAAAGAGGTGAGCAAGAGGAATGAGGGACGCAAGAGCGGGTAC
>CAZPZP010000085.1:0-1744 GCA_964591025.1 uncultured Chthonomonadaceae bacterium | reverse complement strand
GCGGGTACGTTCCTGTACCCGGACTCACGCGAAAACTACGCGGCTTCTTCGGTTCGGGCGTCTGCCATCAACGAGCGCAACGCCCGATTGACATCTTCATCGGTTGGAAACGCCTTGCGAACTTCGGGGTCGAGCGTCGCCTCCGGGGGAAGATTGGCTTCGCATTCAGCGTTCATACAGGCGATCATCTCGCGATATTCGGCGAGTGTCGGCGGCAGTTCGGGGTAATCCTGATACATCCCCGTCATATCCGTAACCTCCACTCCCGGCGTGCGATAGACGGCATAGGCATAGAGTTCTTCCGGCGTCATACTGCGGCGATATGCCGAAAGAATTTTGCGCCCTTCAGGACTGGCTGGGTTGATGTTCTTTCTGCGCGGCATTACATTGCCCTCCTCACGGTTCCCTACGATAATCACGAAGAATAATACGACTACTGTAAGAGAATTCTACCAAAGAAAGTCGGAGAATGCAAGCCTTATCGCGCACCGCAATCTGCGTATGCGCCTTTTCCAAGATTTTGGAAGCGGGAAAGATCGGGCTGCCCTCCGCAAAACTTCCACGAACGGTCTGAATAATCCTTGAAGATAGATCGGCAATATTCTGACAGTAAAGGTCAATCACTGCTCTGTCCAGAAAGTGCGCTCCCTGAGCCGTATTCCGAGGAAAGGCATCAGCGGGAGTTGACACCGCGAGGTCTTGATATGCATCTCTCAGTCCCGGAATATGCTCGATGTCCAAAAGATTGAGGCATCTGCCCAAGCGGATCGAGGCTTTGATAACGGCGGGTTCGCCGCCTCTGCGTTGGCATCGTTCCGTTGCCCAATCCAGAGCGCGATACGGCGCGTACTCCCAAAAGTAGATGCCCTCGCCGAGCCAGTCATAGGCTTTGGTGGAAGGCACAAACTCCCCTGCTTCCAAAATCCGGTGTGCCGTTTCCAGCGAACAGCCATGATAGCCGATGATTGTGCGGGGAGTCGTGCTGAGTTTGGGAGATGATAGGCGTCTCAATCGGAAATTTCCTCGTTGGGTTGGGATTTCGGCATTCAGCGATAATTGGGTTCGGGAACAGATTGAAGCAGAGCGTTGACCAGCGATTCGGACGTGACATTGTCGGCGACGGCGGCATAGTTGCGAATAATGCGGTGACTGAGGACAGAAGCCGCAATCGCTCGGACATCGTTGGCGGTTGGGGCGGCTTCTTCGGTTCGGGCGTCCGCCATCAATGAGCGCAACGTCCGATTGACATCTTCATCGGTTGGAAACGTTTTGCGAACATACTGCCGAACACCAAATACGAGAAGTAAATTATGCTAAGCCGCTATCGTCTCTCTTTGTTCGCTTTCCGAAGGCGGACGAAAAGCGTAAACGATATTTTGTGCAGGGATACCTTCTGCGATGAGATCATAGGCAATCGGCGCGTCTGTTCTATCGTCTTCGATCCAAACTTGTTCGTCTCGCAATGTAATAAAGAGAGTATTGCCGCTGATCCGTCTGTTCTGCATCCACCCAACCGTTATCAGCGCATATTGTCCTCGCTCGTCATCGAAAAAGCAACGCACTTCCAATTTTTCGGGCAGGACATTCTGCACCCTACGCTCGCGCTCGCGCAATAAGCGTTTGATGATTTCGCGATATTTGGCTATTCGATCCATGCCTTCACTTCTTCTCTTTCTGCGTCAACGATTAAAAGCCGAACACGCTGACGCGCACTGATGATTTGAATTGCTTCAATGTCAAAAAC
>CAZPZP010000084.1:0-10122 GCA_964591025.1 uncultured Chthonomonadaceae bacterium | reverse complement strand
AGCGAAATGAATTTCTCTGCTGGGAGCCTTCGGCTGTGCCGTGCTTCGCACTCTCTTTATAGCGTGATGATGAGACTTTTGCATCTCGAACGGGTCAATCCAAAACGCCCTCTCGCCATCTCCTACACAAAACCTTTTGTCTGCACACAACTTTCAAGGAAACGTACTATGAGAGTGCGAAGCACGGCACAGCCGAAGGCTCCCAGCAGAGAAATTCATTTCGCTGAATCTATGAAGATTCATAGCATACCGCGAACTTTATAGACGAACTACTTCAACCCGCTCCGCAGAGCGATAAGCCGCCTCAACCAATTCCAGTGTTTTGAGATTGTCCTCGCCGGAAGTTTCGGGCGGCATTTCCTTTTGCAGACAATTCACCCAATGCGTCTGAATCGCCACAACGCTGTCCTGCACCACTTGAAAGGGCAGTGTACTCCATTCATAAAGCGGTGGTGCAACATTCAGCGCAGAGAGAGCGTGTGAAGAGTTCAGTGGCTTTTCCATCCCATACTGCGGCTCGGCGAAGTAAACCGCATTCATGCGATAATCTGCATCAAGCGTGACGCTTCCCGCTGTGCCTTCGATGGAAATGAGCGTCTGCGGGAACAAATCCGGCTCCAATGGCGACGCATAACTCGCTTCAACAATGACCGGCACACCGTTTTTGGCACTCAGGACAATGGTTGCCATATCTTCACCCGCGATGTGCTGATTCACTCGCTGTGTGATGCAATACACCCGCTCCATTTCGCCAAAAAAGAACCGCGCCAAATCCAGCAGATGAACGCCCAAGTCGGAAATGACAAACCGCTCATCTGTCGCGAGATACGGCTGATTGGCATAGACATCATAAGCCGAGCGAAAGACGATTCGCCCATACGTCAGTTCGCCGATCCTTTCCGCCGCCGCCTTGACTTGCCGCATCGGATATTGCCAGCGAAAATTCTCATGCACCATGAACGCGATATTCGCCGCCTCGCACGCCGCCGCCATTGCATGGGCATCTTCCATCGAAACCGCCAACGGCTTCTGGCAGATCACGGGAACCCGATACTTCGCCGCCAACTCCACCAACGCCCGATGCGAATGGACGCCCGTCACAATGTCCACAAAATCTAAGTTTTGCTCAGCAAGCATTTTCTCGGCATCGGCATATCCCGCGAGTATCCCGAATTTCTCTTCGGCAGTGGTCGCTTTCTCGGCGTCCGAATCGCAGACCGCAACGATGGCTGCGCCCTCAATTTGCTTCCAAGCGTGCAGGTGATTGTGAGCGAAAAAGCCGCAGCCGATCAAGCCGCCGCGTAGTGTGTTCATTCCGCATACTCTCCATCGAGCCGGGCGATTCCATACGGGCGCAGTGTAATCCGAACGCGCCGCGTCTCAAATCCGCGCCAATCGGTTCCTGTTTTGCCGCGCAGACTCTGCCCTGCTTCCGCTCGATACGCTTCTGGCTCTGTCATCGCCCGTTCGAGAGTCGTCTCGTCCAGAATCTTGAGCATGATGCGCCTTGCAGGGAAATCTACCTCGAACTCCTGTGTTGTCGGTGTCAAATTTGCGACCATGAGACGGCGTTTTTCGCGCTTATGGAGGAACAATACTGCCGCCTCGTCACGGCGATTTGTCGCCCCGACCTGCACATATCGCCCATTCGCCAACTCTCCGACATCCGCGAGAACATGATATGCCGGAGCCACACGGCTGCCGCTTTCGCTTTCATTTTCCATCACGCCCGAACTGCCAAATAACTCGTAATAGGTTGCGCTGTGGGTTCCGCCTTCGACAAGAGACGCGATACTGCCGAGTGTCCATGCCGCTCCGACGAGTGCATACTGCCGCGCATCGGAGGAGACGCTATTCTCGCCACTTGTCGTATTCGGGTTAGGACGCGGCGTGAGCGTAATCGGCGACACCGCCACAAACGGATTTTTGCCAAAGCGTTTGGTGTTGCGAACCGTATCGCCCTGCATCACCAAAGTTTCCATCAGCGAGCGCGTATCGAACGCATGAACCTGCGGGTTGAGACTGTAATGGAAATATCGGCTGTCTGCCGGGCGATTGCGGTTCAATTCGGTGAAATCGGCGTCGGTTCCTGCGTAAAAATCGGCGCGGTGCTGATATTTGTCGAGTGCGGCACGGGCGGCAATCACGACATTTTCCGGTGTGACACTTGCTCCTTTTTGGGAGACAAGCCAGCGTTTGACGGTGCGGCGCGGCAGTTGGCGGACTATCGCGGCAAGGGCTTCGGTCTCTACTTGGTATTTGTCTGTAAAAGAAAGAGCGGTTTCGAGAGAGATTTCATTGAGCCGCGCATTGTCCAAATGGAGGAGCGTTTGCAGGAAAATGTCCTGCCAATTCGGGTGAGCAAAGTCAATGTCTACGCGGAGATGAGACAGATTGAGCGCGGCAATTCGCGCCGTTTCCCCTTCGGTCAGAGGCTTTTGGAGCGGCGCGAGTCTCATCCCAAAATCGGGCAGGGAATAGGTTTTTTCGGACGCTTGATGAATGACACTCAGCGCGTTTTGCGTTTCGGCGGCTCTATCGGGAATGCGCCCTGAGAGTTCGAGCGTTACGGCTTGCGTGATCACGGTTCCGGCGGCAATTTCGACGGGATAGGGTTCTGAAAGCGGCGTACTATAGGTCTTGAATGAGGCGTCCGTCCAGTTGCGTTGATCTTCCATCTCGAAAACATCGCCCTCGAAACTTATTTTTGCCTTGACGCCCCAGAGAACATCGGTTGTGACGGTGCGGATATTCTCGAACGGTTGATGCGGCGAAATCCAAGAAGGAAAATTGCCGTGAGTCGTTGTGCCGTCGGTGTGTTCCACCGTGACGTTTTTGCCCGCACACTCATCAGCGGGGTGCAAAACGCAGAAACCGATACGATTTTTGAGAAATGAAGTATGTGCCTTGCCGCGCAGGGAATAGGTCAGCGTGCCGTCGGGCGTACCGATAAGGTTTGCAGTATAAGTGAAGTGAATATCGTCTTGGCGGTAGGCGGCAGAGTAGGAAATCTGAAATCCGCCGCGTTTGTGCTGTATCTCAAGGTCGGAAATCGTCACCTTGATCGTGTTCCAATTTTTATCTCGGACGGCGATATAGATACCGCGCACAATCTCCGCGCCTTGATTCAGTTTGACGGTTCGCACCCATCCCGAATGCGGCTCGAAAAACAGCGAGACCGCCCCCATCCGCAGGGTTATCGGTTCCGGTTCGGGAGTGTCGGCTCCATAAATCCAATGCGGGGAAGCGGTCATAATTTGTCCTTATTGAAAGATTATCTAATCGTACTCTCGTTCGTTGATTTCTGAATACGAACAATTCCGTTTTCTGCAACACTCATCAAAACGTCATAGCCTTCAAGCATTGTCATTCCAAGAAGCGGTTCACTCTCAAGTGCAAAGACTTCGACCTCGCGTTCTTCGCCATCCCATGCGACAGTGAGCAGGTAAACCTTGAGATCGATTTCTGATCCATCTGCCAAAAAGGTTCGACGGTTTTTCGTTTCAGGTAATTGCAGTGCAGTACACGCTTCAAGCGGCAAAGTCAACTGTGCTGTGAAACCAGTATCTATTGTAAACTCGATATTGCCATATCCGCCAATACCGCGAATAAACAATTCAATATGTGGTCTGCGATTCGTAATCGTGCCTGTCATCATCAGCGTTTACTCGGCATCAGGCGGAAGCCGCCGAAAGAGTCAACGGCTCCATAGCCAATACACAGTTCCAAAAGTGCAGCGTCAGGATGTTTGGCAAGCATTTTCTTGGTGACGGCGATGGATTCACGGCGATTGTAAATCTCATAATCGCCGGTTTCGACATCAATGATGATCAGTTTACCGATGTTTTCTTCTGTTTCGACAAGAGGACGAATGTGATTGTTATACCACTCGTCGCCGCGTCTGCCGATCTCTTCCGAACTCAATCTTGGGTGAGGCATCGCCTTTTCCTTTCGCTGTCATCAAAGCAATTTTTCCCTCTCAAATTGAGAGGCGTATTACCTCTCCTGTCTTATTCCGCAACTGGCTTCGTATTCGGCAATTCTAAGTTGCTGCTGTGTCCCGGAAATGCTTTGGCGTTTGGATCGATCCGCGTCTTCGCATAGTTTACGGCGATGCAAATATCGCCGACGCCCGTTGCAATCAGTTTCAACTTTCCGGGATAGGTCGCAATATCGCCCGCCGCATAGACGCCCTGCAAATTCGTCTCCATAAACTGATTAACCGGAATGCTGTTGCCGTCCAACTCAACACCCCAATCTCGAATCGGACCCAAATCCGCCGAAAATCCGATGTTGAGCAGAACCGCGTCCACATCGAGGCAAATCTCTTCCTTTGTCTGATTGTTGAAGACAATGGCACACTTTACCAAATCGTCGCCCTGAACACCGGCAAGTTCATAGTGCATTTTGACATCCACTTTCGAACTATTGAGCAGCCAGTCCATACTCGCTTCGTGGGCGCGGAACTTGTCGGAGCGATGAATCAAGGTGATATGCTTCGCCCCGACTTCCTCAAGATTCATTGCCCAATCCAGTGCCGAATCGCCCCCGCCGACGATGAGAAGACGCTTGCCCTCGAACTGAGATTTGTTGCGAACAAAATAGTGAATGCCGCGCCCTTCGAACTCCGTTACGCCCGGCGTCGCGAGTTTCTTCGGTGAAAATGCCCCCGCTCCCGTCGCAACGATCATTGTCTTGGTACGATGAACCGCTTTTTGCGTCGTCACCGTGATCGTTCCATCGTCCTCGTGCTGAAGATGCAAAACCTTCTCGTCGAGGCAGACCGCCGGATTGAAGCGCAAGCCCTGTTCCGCCATATCCCGCACCAAATCTTTTGCCAGCACTTTTGGGAAACCCGGCATATCGTAAATGAATTTTTCGGGATACAGCGCACTGAGTTGCCCGCCAAGTTCTGGCAGACTGTCCACTATTTTGGTGTGCATCTGCCGGATGCCCGCATAAAACGCCCCGAACAGCCCGACAGGACCGCCGCCGATAATCGTCACATCATAGACCGGAATATGATCCAACTCTTCCGAAACTTCCGCTGTCAAAGGACGGCTCTGTTCCGCCGTCATCTCTTTGCTTTCCAAACTCTTCTCCTTACTCTTTATCCAAATAATAGCGCACACTGATGAATACGATGTTGCGGCGATAATAGAGCCGCAATCGAATCAGCCAGCCCGACGCATTATGCAGGAAGTTATGCCACCATTTGCGCGGCACGAATTCTGGCACAATCACTGTTACAATATCGTCGTCATGGACGCGCTCTGTCGCATCAATATACTTCATCAGCGGCGTCATCAATGAGCGATAGGGCGAATTTAGCACCAACAGCGGCGTATCACCGGCATATTCATTCCACGCCGCCCGTAGCTTCTGCTCCCGCGCCTCATCGAACGAAATATGCACGCCAAGCGCGTCCGGTGAAATGGAACGCGCATAGTTCAAGGCTTGCATCACGCCCTTATGCAACCGTCCCGGAACCAGCACAATGACCGTGTGCTTGAGGGCTTTATCGTATTCGGGCGGAATGATCGCGAGCTGCTTATCCGTCGAGACGTAATGATGATTGATCGCCTTAAACATCATTACGATCAAACCCATCAGCAGAATCGCCATCCACGCACCCTCATAGAGATACGGAATACCGAACAGAGTGTGCTGCTCTTTGACGATAAATTTGCTTGCCGTCACCACACAGAGAACAACAAAAGTGACGAGTGCGCCGAGCGCGTTAATCGTCATGCCGACATAGGGGCGCGGCGTCATGTTCCAGCTGCGGCGTACCATTCCCGCCTGTGCCGTCGTAAACGCGATAAAAACTCCGATGGTATAGAGCGGCAGAAGTGCGTGCGCCTCACCCTTAAAGACAACGAGGAACAGGGACGCCGCAACGCCGAGAACCACAATACCGTTGTTGTAGGCGAGACGCTCGCCCAAATTCGCCAATTGACGCGGCAGAAATCCGTCTTCGGCGAGAATGGACGCGAGGCGCGGGAATCCGGCAAAAGCAGTATTGGCGGCAAGAAACAGAATCAACGCCGTAAAAAGCTGAACCAAATAGTACATGATTCCGCCCGGCATCTCTTTGCCGAACACCGCACTGGCGATCTGCGAAATCACGGTCTCTTTTTCGGTTGGAGCGATTTTATAGTGGACGGCGAGATAGGTGATCCCGATAAACATCACGGCGAGGAGACAGCCCAAAATCGCGAGTGTGAGGAAGGCATTGCGGGCTTCCGGCTTCTTGAACGCCTGTACACCGTTCGAGACGGCTTCGATCCCCGTCAGCGCGGCACAGCCCGAAGCAAACCCGCGCAACAGGTGAAGCCAGTTCATCGAAGTCGTTGCGGTAGGATCGGCAACCATCTGTACCGGATCGATAGGGTCTGCCCCCATAAAAGTTTTCGCTACGCCCCAGCCGACCATCGTCAAAATCACGACGATAAAGCCATAGGAGGGAAGCGCGAACACCGCCCCCGACTCTCTTACGCCGCGCAGGTTGACCAGCGTAATAATGGCAACAAGTATCAGCGCAACAAGAACTTTATTCTCGAAGAGATCGCTCCAGAATCCTCCGACGTTGTGGAGCGCGGAACCTGACTGCGCGACACAGTCGGCAATACTGACCGCGACGGTCAAAATATAGTCTACGAGCAGGGCAGAAGCGGCAATCAAGCCCATCATCAAGCCAAGATTTTCCTTCGCGACGACATAAGAGCCGCCGCCCTTATCATAGGCATAGATGACCTGACGATAGGAAAAAACAACCATCGCGATCAGACCGATAATGCCGATGCTGATGCCGATAGCCGCAGGATATTGCGCCTGAGAAATCCGCATGGTTCCGAATTGGCGCAAAATCGTCTCTGTCGCGTAAGCCACAGAGGAAAGTGCGTCGGAAGCAAAAATCGGAAGGGCTAAGACAATCGGCAGTCGCGCATGGGCGGCGAGTTCGGAGCGCATAGGTTTGCCGAAAACGAGGCGGCGAAACGAAAACCCCATAGTGACGGGTATCTCCAAGAACACAAGGGCGTCATTGAGAACGCCCTCGCGATCAAAATCAAGCTACTTCTTTTTCTTCTTGTCGGGTTTGGCTTTGAGAATGCGGACAGACTCGATCTTGTCGCCCTGCCGCAGTTTCATCATCACATCTTCGCCCTTCACGACTTTCCCAAAAACGCAGTAGCCTGAATCGAGGCGTGTATTATCAGCGATATTGAAAAAGAATTGACTGTCGCCGCTGTCTTCTGCTTGGGAACGCGCCAATCCGACGGTTCCCATCGTATGCGAACCTTTGGCTTCGAGCGGAACCTTCGCGCCGGAACCCCCACTGCCCAATCCATATTTTGCGCTGACTTCATCTGCCGTAATGTCGGAAATATCGGAAGTCTTGACCTTTTTCGAGGCGGGGTCGCCACCTTGGACGACAAAACCCTCGACGAAGCGATGGAACAGAATGCCATCATAAAACTTTTTGTTCACCAAAGCCGTGAAATGTTCGACAGTTTTGGGAGCCAAATCGGGGCGCAGTTCGATGATGATCGTGCCGCGTTTGGCGATTTTCATTTCGGCTTGCGGGTTGGCGGCAAACGCCGAAACTGTCAAAGCCGAAGCCAACAAACCGAGGACAAACGTCGTTTTCAGAGTAAACATGAGCAAACAATCCTTTTGAGATGATAAGCGGGGAGTAATCCCCGTTCTGACAATGCAAAGCCCGTCTGTACGGGCTGCACTTCCAAACTCTGAGTCCGCGAAGGCGGACTTCGCATCGTCAGAACGGAGTTTCAACTCCGAGAGTTACGGTACGCTAAACCGCTTGATTTTGTCGCCAATCTCAATGGTTGTCGCGATGTCCTGCCCAGACATGATGCGCCCGAAGACGCAGTATTTGGCGTCCAGACTATTGTTGGCGTTGAGATTGATATAGAATTGGCAGTCGCCGCTGTTTTCCGCCTCGGAGCGTGCCATGCCAAGACTGAATTGCTCATGGGGCAAGCCGACTTCGAGAGGAATTTGCGCTCCGGTTCCGCCGCTGCCGAGTTGGAATTTGGAACTCACATCTTCCGAAGTCAACCCTTTGAGGTCAGACGGCTTGAGCTTTTTTGAGCCGGGATCGCCCGCTTGAGCGACAAAACCGGACATGACACGGTGAAACAGAATTCCCTCATAGAAATTCGATTTGCAGAGTTTGACGATTTGCTCGACAGTTTTGGGGGCGGCTTTGGGATACAGTTCGATCTGCATCGTGCCGCGTCCTTCCACTTCCAAAGTCGCTTTGATCGCGTTGTCTTCCACTGAGTCGAAGGTTTTGGTCATGCCGCCCGGAGACGGAGGAGCCTGAACATTGGGCGGCGGGTCTTCGTAAGGCAAGCGACTACTTTTGTAGAAGCGGCTGGTAAACAGAAGGGTTCCGAATGCCAGTAAAATGAGAAGGGCAAAGCCCGCAGCAGGACGCATAGGACGGAAATACTCCTCGTTGAACAAGATTAGATAAGTCTAAGGGCATCGCCGCGAAAATTCACGGCAACTCGCCCGATGGTATGCCATAATTTGTGTATTATGTTGGCAAAACGAATTATACCCTGTTTAGACGTGAAAGAAGGGCGAGTCGTCAAAGGCATCAACTTTGTCGGCTTGCGTGATGCGGGTGATCCTGTCGAACTTGCGGCGAAATATGACGCCGAAGGTGCAGACGAGTTAGTTTTCCTCGATATTACAGCGAGCCACGAGAAGCGCGATCTGATCGTCGAAATGGCGTCTCGCGTCGCGGAGCAGGTATTTATTCCGTTCACGGTGGGCGGGGGCGTCAAAACGGTGGACGATTTCCGGCACATTCTTAAAACGGGCGCGGACAAAGTCGCCATCAATACCGCCGCGCTCCAAAATCCCGAACTGATCACCGCCGCCGCCGAGAAATTTGGGCGTCAGTGCGTGGTCGTCGCGATAGACCCGAAGCAGGTCGGAACGTACCCTGACGGTTCGCCGCGCTGGGAAGTGTTTACGCATGGGGGGCGCAATCCAACCGGAGTGGACGCGCTTGAATGGGTGCAGGAGGCGGAACGGCGCGGAGCCGGCGAGATACTGCTGACAAGTATGGACAGGGACGGCACACAGATTGGCTTTGATTTGCTACTGACTCGTGCTGTTGCAGAGCGCGTTCAGATTCCGGTTATCGCGTCGGGCGGAGCCGGAACTCCCTTGCACTGTGTCGAAGCCGTCACGACAGGAAAAGCCGATGCTGCCCTTCTTGCTTCGATTATTCACGACGGACACTACACCATCGGCGACATCAAAGCCGCTTTTAGGGAATACGGCGTCCCTGTGCGATAATTGTATTTATGCTCCCGCACCTCTCCCATCGGAAGGAAGAAAAGACGCAAATGTACAAAACCTATTCAGCCTCTATCATAATCGGACTGTCTGCTTTATGCTTCGTGAAGTCTGGAGCAATGGCAGAGGGAACCGAACCATTTCGAGTGACTGCCCAACCGATAATAGTCGGCAAACGCCTCAAAGTCAAACTTTCTGTCACCAATGTTTCTCAGCAAAAACAGACGTTTTGGACTGAAAGTGGTTATTGCACAAATTATCGCTGGAAAACAGATGACCCGAATATTCATCCCCGTGACTATTCTCCCGCGAACGCAAAGACGTGCATGACCGCCTGTGAGCATAAGATAATCATGCGTCCCGGCGAAACATTGAGTTGGACAAGTTCGCCCCTGATGAAGCGTAAGACACGTCTCGGAAAAAGAGTGATTCGGTTTATGAACCTTCAGCCAAATATCGCTCTGACCGACGGCTCAAGGCTGGAATCGAATCGCAAATATCCGCCGCGAATCTATTCGAGCAATCCTATGACTCTCACTATTCGCAAAGAGTGGCTTACAATGTCACTACGGCTAAATCCGGCAGATTCTATTGGCTCAACGAACACTGTGTTGTCTCACAGTGGTTTTTGCCCTTCTGCTGCAATCAGGAGAGGGACAAGGAGAGTTTCTGAGATACTAATAGATTGACGTTTAGACAAAATTGAGGCTTAAATCAGAGACGCGAAACAGTTCCATGAGATTGAGAAGCACTTCTCAAAATGATTACAAGGAATTTATGGCA
>CAZPZP010000083.1:0-10135 GCA_964591025.1 uncultured Chthonomonadaceae bacterium | reverse complement strand
CGAAAGGTCGGTACGCTTGCCATAGCCGTTTTCACTGACAACAAGAAGTTGACTGGTCGGATATACGAGATCGACGGCAACAACTTGATCCTTGAGTTCCTTGGTTTTGTGGTCGCGCATCTCTATACCCCGCACTCCCCCCGCCGTGCGTCCGCGATCCGGCACGGTGTTTTCATGGAAGCGCACCGACATTCCGTTGTGCGTGATCATCATCACTTCCTGATTGCCGTCGGTATGCTTGACCCATTTCAGGTTATCGCCCTCTTCGATGTCGAAGCAGATCAACCCGTTGGCGCGAAGATTGGCGAAGTGGCTCAATGCCGTGCGCTTGACCTCGCCATAGACCGTCGCCATGAGCAGATAGCCTTCGGCGGTCATATCCTTCATTGGCAGAATCGCGGTGATTTTGTCGCCCGGAATCAATTGGATGAGATTGTTGATATGCTGTCCGCGTGCCTGTCGCGATGTCTGCGTGACCTCATAAGCCTTCAGGCGATACACGCGCCCTCTGTCCGTGAAGAACAGAATGTAATGGGTGGTAGTCGCCACAAACAGATGTGCCAGTTGGTCTTCATCTTTGAGGTTCGCCGCCGCGATACCCCGCCCGCCGCGCCGCTGAGTTTTGTAGGTGTCAAGCGGAACTCGCTTGATATACCCATCCCGTGAGATAGTAACCAACGTCTTTTCTTCGGGAATCAAGTCCTCTTCGGTGATGTCGTCGGCTTCTGTCGGCAGAATGCGGGTACGCCGCTCATCGCCATATTTGTCGCGCAGGTATTTGAGTTCTTCTTTGACGATCTTGACAACTCGCGCCGGAGTGCAAAGAATGTCCTCGTATTGCGCGATTTCGCGGAGCAGTTTCTTGTATTCGTCTTCGATGCGCTGGCGTTCCAGTTGGGCGATCTGCCGCAACTGCATATTCAAGATCGCTTCCGCCTGAATCTGTGTCAATCCGAAGCGTGCCACCATCTCGGTACGGGCGGCTTCGGAAGACGCTGCTCGCCGGATCAAGGTGATAATATCGTCCAGATGATCGAGCGCGATCTGCAAACCTTCGCGAATATGGGCAGCCGCTTTGGCGCGGGCGAGTTCATAGCGCGTGCGGCGAACTATGATCTCTTTGCGGTGCGCGAGATAGTAGCTCAAGACCTGCACCAGATTCAGAATGCGTGGCTGTCCATTGACGAGTGCCAGCATAATGATCCCAAAGGTGCTTCTCATCGCCGTATGCTTGAGCAGATAATTGACGATCCGGCGCGGCATGACATCGCGGCGCAGTTCGACGACGATCCGCATTCCGTGCTTGTCCGAGAAGTCATCAACGGCAGTAATTCCATCCACGCGCTTCTGCTTGGCAAGCTCGGCAATCGCAATAATCAGTTTGGCTTTGTTGACTTGATACGGCAATTCCGTGATGACAATCGCATTTTTGCCGTTGTCCATCGGTTCGATTTGCAGTTGTGCCTGCATAATCACTTTGCCGCGCCCAGTGCGGTATGCCTCGCGTGCGCCTTTGGTTCCGAGTATCAATGCGGAAGTCGGAAAATCCGGGCCCGGAATAAACTTGATCAGGTCGTCGGGAGTCGCGTCGGGGTGTTCGAGCAGATAGACCGCCGCATCGATCACTTCGCGCAGATTATGGGGCGGTACGCTCGTACTCATGCCAACGGCAATCCCTTCACCGCCGTTGCACAGGAAGTTTGGGAACTTACCCGGAAGTACGGTGGGTTCGCGCCGGGACTGATCATAGTTGGGTCGCCAGTCTACCGTATCGCGATCAATATCTTCCAGCATTTCCATTGCAATGGGAGACATTCGCGACTCGGTATAGCGCATAGCAGCCGGAGAATCGCCATCAATGCTGCCGAAATTGCCCTGCGGATCGATCAGGGGATAACGCAGACTGAAATCCTGCGCCATACGCACCATCGTGAAATACAGTGAGGTATCGCCGTGGGGATGATAATTACCCATCGTTTCGCCGACAACTTTCGCGGATTTGACCCGCGAGGAGTTCGGCGTAATTCCTAATTCGCGCATCGCGTAGATGATGCGCCGCTGCACCGGCTTGAAGCCGTCCCGAATATCGGGCAAGGCGCGAGAAACGAGTGTTGAGACTGCGTAGCCCAAATAGGAGCGGCGCAACTCTTGCTCGATGTCGATCACCATCAATTCGCCTTCACCGTTAGGGGCGAGACCTTCGCCCCTCGGTTCATCCATTATATCGTCTGCCAAGCTGCTCTCCTTTTACAGGCAAACTGAGAGGATTTCCCTCTCATTTACACGTATAATTATACCATTTTAGTACAGTTTTGTCAACATTCGCACCCGTCGTCTGTACTCCTTCCCCGCCACAATTTTCGCGAAAAATTTAGGATTTTTCCCCAAAAAGGTTGAACTTTCCAATCCTTTGCGCCTATAATTTTTAGACGAGAATCAGTTTGTTTTCAGTCGGTCTCCAAAGTCCTCTTCTTTATATGGACAAGAGCGACTCAGTATCTACTCCTACAAAGAACTGACAACCGGAATAACCAAACTCAAGAAATAATGTCTATATTCCGAATCGGAAACACGTCATAATTCAAGTGAACTTGAACGAAATGCGAGGATGAAGGCAGGTAGAATTCCTGCTCTTAAATTTTGCGGGTTGTGGCACAGAAATTGCATTCATGCAGTAAGGAACTTGGCACGAAAAAGTCTCGTCTGAACAGTTATCCTTTTCGCAAACTGTTCGGTTGCCACAATGTCTCATCGTATGCTGTCATTAAGACCGAGGATTGTCCAATGCACTCTCTTAGATTCGGTTTATCGGCTCTGCTTTTCAGCCTATTTGCCATGCCTGTCACTGCTCAGAACTCTTTCCAAAATTTCGAGGGCTTTTCGGCTCCGCTTGCCAACGGTTCCGTGCTGTTTCGGCTCCCTACGACTTCCGCCGCTACATCGGGCTATCTCAATACGATGGAGGGCAGCCCCAATGAATCGCGCCTAACTGCCTTGCTTCTTAATCCCAACGCCCGCGCTTACAGTGGGCAAAATGCAGTGCGCGTTTCCTTCGAGTTCGCGCCCGATGCCCCTGCACGCTGGCTCAATCTAACAACGCTCGACACCGAAAACCTGCCCAATCCGACTATCCCGTTCATCAATGGATTCGTCGAGTTCAAGGTTTTTGTGGAAGGCACCGAAGACGTTTATATGACGCTGGGCGCACGGGAAACCAATACCACGGCGGCACTCGGCGCAGACGGAGGAACAGTCGGCGAAATCGAGTGGATTGGAGCGACAGGTTTGCGGAATACCGAGCCGCTCGGCAAGCGAATCACGGCAGGACAATGGCAAACCGTGCGTTTCCCCCTTCCTCAAGAACCGAAACTGCCCTTTTCCGCCAATGCGAACGGCGTCCTGAATGGAGTCAAAGGCACTTTTGATCACCTTGCGATTACGCCCGTCAATCCGAATGCTCAGTCTACCTTTACTCTTTTCTTCGACGATCTGCTCATCGGCAATTTGGCAACTATCAACGGCATTGTCACCATTGATGGGCGGTTTGATTCGAACATTCCCTTGTACTACGAACTTGTTCCACAGGACGGCAGCCCCATAATCAGCGGCGTGACGATTCCCGACATTATTGGCAGTTACGCGATTACGAATGTTCCGCCCAAACGCTATACATTATTTCTCAAAACCTCCAATACCCTGCGCCGCCGAATCGCCAATGTGGACGCTTTCAGCGGCAATCCCAATCTGAACAGTGCCTTTTTGCGCGGCGGAGATGCCAGCGACGACAACGCCGTGGACATTTTCGATTTGATTCTGCTTATTCAACATTATAATCAGCAAGACGGCGTACCGGGCAACACCTATCTGGAGGCAGCCGACTTTATTTTTGACGGCAACAACGATATTTCCGATCTCGAACTGCTGATTTTCTACTATAATCAATTAGGCGATTAGGTCATTGGGTTGTTTGGTCATTGGGCAATTCAACAATCGTTTGCGTTATTTGCATTGGGAGTGCAAAGCACGGCACGGCGGAACGCCCCCAGCGGAGGAATTTATTCCGCCGTATCTGTATGGCAGAACGTCCTCCGTCTCAAGAATTTATTCTGCTGTATCTGCATTGCCCAACGCCCCAATGACCCAACGACCTACGAGGAATCAGCATGGATTCGCGGATTTTGGAGTTGGTGGAGCAGTATCGGAGTTTGTACGGCGGGGCAGAACCTGAGATCATCGTTCGCGCTCCCGGACGGGTCAACCTGATTGGCGAGCATACCGATTACAACGACGGCTTTGTGTTCCCGTGTGCCATCGAACGCGATATTCTCATGGTCGCCGGACGCCGTACAGATCGCCAAATTCGTGCCTATGCCCTCAACTTCCACCAGTCCACGACGTTTCCCCTCGACAACCCGCCGCACATTCCCCAAGGGCGCGAACGCTGGAGCAACTATCTTCGTGCCATGACTTCTGTTTTCGGTAACGAGGGTATTCCACTGATCGGCTTGAATTGCGTGGCATGGGGCGATGTGCCGACAGGAGCTGGTTTGTCCTCGTCCGCCGCGATGCTCATTGCCGCAGGGTATCTGCTGAGTGCGGGAACGGAAACAGAGATCGCTCCGGTTCTGCGTGCGGTTTTGGCGCAAAAAGCCGAGCGGGAATTTGTCGGCGTCAATGTCGGCATTATGGATATGTACATTTCGGTACTCGGCAAAAAAGATCATGCCCTCCTTATCGATACCCGTTCGCTGACTTATGAGGCTGTGCCTCTGCCGACTGCGGGCGTTTCGATTGTCATCGCCGATACCAATAAAAAGCGCGGCTTGGTGGACAGCGAGTATAATACACGCCGTTTGGAATGCGAGCAAGCCGTCATGCTCCTTCAAGCCCGTTTGCCCGAAATCACCGCATTGCGCGACGTGACGTTAGAGCAGTTCGAGCGATATGCCGACTCTTTGCCCGCAACAGTCCGCCATCGCGCCCGCCATGTCATCAGCGAAAACGAACGAGTTTTGGAGAGTGTTCAGGCACTGAAATCCGGCAATATCGAACGCTTCGGCGAACTCATGGACGCCTCGCACGAAAGTCTGCGTTCCGATTATGAGGTCAGCTGCGACGAGTTGGACGCGATGGTTGCGGCGGCGCATTCGGTTGAGGGCGTGTTCGGTTCGCGTATGACGGGGGCGGGGTTCGGCGGGTGTACGGTCAGTTTGGTCGCCGATACCGCCGTCGAGACTTTTTTGCAGTCGGTCTCGGCAAAA
Organism: uncultured Chthonomonadaceae bacterium; assembly: GCA_964591025.1. Taxonomy (GTDB): domain Bacteria; phylum Armatimonadota; class Chthonomonadetes; order Chthonomonadales; family Chthonomonadaceae; genus CAZPZP01. The sequence goes on along the minus strand of CAZPZP010000083.1, from coordinate 4,874 downwards.
TACACCGAAGCCACCGGACTCAAACCCGTCATTTATGTCACGACAGCGGCACAAGGCGCGGAGCGTTTGCGCTAATTGGCTGAGACGTGGACATCATTCCTGAGATGAGATTGTGTCAGGAGTCGGCGGAATTCATTGTTGCTGAGCGTTTGCCTGTGGTGCGGGCATTGAAAACCCCCGTCTGAAATGGCGTGCCGCCAAGCGTCCTTCGGACGCGCAATGTACGAGATTTATCTGATTTGTCTATTAAAACCTATAAGTACTCCAGACAAAATGTCTGCATTGGGCGTCCCTCGGATGTGTCTGTATGCCCAATGACTCCATGACCTACCGACCCAATCACCCAGCAACAGCAAAGATTCTCGGCAAACAACAGTAGCAGATCACGCAAACGTGAAAGTCGGACAAACTTATGAGGTAAAATCTTCTGCGGTGAAAGCAGTCGCGGTGCGAATCATCGGTAAACCCGTGCATGGCGACGATCCAAAGCAGGCGTTCGGTTTCTGCGCGGAGCTTCAAGCCTATTGAGGAGAGTGTCAGGCTTATGTCTACAGTTAAAGTTGGAATTATTGGGTGCGGCGGCATTGCAAACGGCAAACATATGCCGGGATTGAAAAAAGTCGAGGACGCGGTACTTGCAGCGTTTTGTGATGTTGTACCGGACAGGGCTGAGTTGGCGGCAAAAGAGTACGGCGTCGCCGGAGCCAAAACCTATACGGATTTTGAGAAGATGCTGGCGGATACGTCCATTGACGTGATCCATGTCTGCACTCCCAACGATTCGCACGCGGCGATCACCATTGCGGCGTTGCAAGCGGGCAAGCATGTGATGTGTGAAAAGCCGATGGCGAAAATGGCGGCAGATGCTCGCAAAATGGTGACAGCGGCAAAGGCGAGCGGCAAAAAACTGACGATTGGCTACCAGACTCGCCATCGTGCCGACAGTCAATATCTCAAGTCGGCAATTGACAACGGCGATCTGGGCGAAATCTATTACGGCAAGGCACACGCCATTCGCCGCCGCGCAGTTCCGACATGGGGCGTCTTTTTGGACGAAGAGAAACAAGGCGGCGGACCACTCATTGACATCGGCACGCACGCACTCGACCTGACGCTGTGGCTGATGGACAACTATGAGCCGAAAACAGTATTGGGAACGACCTATCACAAACTCTCGCAGCGCGAAAATGCGGCGAATGCGTGGGGAGCGTGGGACCCAAAAAAGTTCACCGTCGAAGATTCGGCGTTCGGCTTTATCACGATGAAGAACGGCGCGTCCATCACGCTTGAAGCGTCGTGGGCATTAAACACACTCCAGACAGGTGAGGCACGCTGTACCCTGTGCGGAACCGAAGGCGGCGCGGATATGCAGGACGGACTTCGCATCAACGGTGAAGCGTTCAGCAAACTGTGGCAGACCAAAGTCGAACTCGGCGGTAGCGGCGTGGCGTTCTACGATGAAGATGAGGAGAAAGATTACGAGCGCGAAGCCCGCCTGTGGATTGACGCGGTCATCAACGATAAGCAACCCGTCGTTTTGCCTGAACAGGCGTGCGTCGTCTCCGAAATCCTCGAAGCGATCTACAAATCGGCAGAAACCGGGCAAGCCGTCAACTTCTAAACGCCCTTGTATGACATTCTGCCGGATACAATAGCGTATCCGGCAGAAGAACCTCTGGAGTTTTCGAGGAGACAATGCCAGATTCATATCATTATTTTGTCACGGACACACAAAAACGTCAAAGTGAATGTCTGCTTCGAGACGCTGACTGCAAACGACGCGGATATACTCAAAGGCGAAGACTGGCAAGGCTCACGGTTTGGTGAAGTTTGGAAGGAACTGGCAGAACTCGAAGCCGCGTAGAAGTTGACACTGTGCAATGGGCAAAATAAGGATATTCTTGGCATCGTGCAGATCGGCAATGCGCCCCGACTCAACGGCAGCAAAGGTGCTTTGCGCCGAAGTCTGCTCGGAAGTGGCTCCCGTACATCGTTATGGTACGAGTCAGCGTAGATATAAAGGAATTGTGCGCGTTTTGGTGGCACGATTGTTAATGGCAAGCAAGGAGCAGGGAGCAAAAGGGCGTCTTTTGGCGCGTCTGGTGCAGTCAAGTATACCGTTTTATCGCAAATTGGGGTTTCAATAGACGCCAAACCCTTCCAATTTTCGGCTTGATGTCCATAACGCAGAAAAGTTGCTCCAAGGCTGCACGTTAATGGAGTAAAAGAGTAGTAAGGAACTCTCACGAAAATAATTGTTCCATCATGTCTGAGCGAAGGAATTCGCTGCCACAAGGACACGCAGTCTGCCTTCGCTGACTGGAAGAGTTATTTCCTTACGAGTCCCTTACTGATTTCGGCACAGAACGCTAATCTGCGGAATTGTCGCGTCCGAAGGACGTTTGGCGGAACGCCATTTCAGGCGGGGGTTTTCAATCCCCGACAAGAGTATTAGCCGACAATGCCGTTTCTCCAACTGTAGTACTAAAGCAAACCCCTTTCCTACGCTTTGCATTGGCGCACAGGGCGGGGGCGTGTGGAGAGTCGTTTCATTCGCCGCGCTCTAATTCAAGATACGCGGCACGGATGCGGCGAACATGATAAGCGACATTAGCAGACGTGCAGCCGACAATATCGCCGACTTCGCGCCATGTGTAGCCTTCCATCAAACCACGCAGTATCCGCCATTGAATGTCGGTGAGGTGTTGGCGCAAAAGCCCCAAGTCCATACCCGGCGGCGGATCGAAATGCGTGAGGGCGTCCGGGTGCAGTTCCGCGAGAGGCAAATGCTGTCGCCTGCGTTGCCAGCGGATGCTGTCCAAGATGCGCCAACGGGCGCGTTTGAGCAGATGCTGTTCGGGGCTGCCCACCGAAAGATCGAGGCGTGGAAGCATCTCCAATACCGCGACCCATGCCTCTTGACGCAGATCGTCCTCGTCCACACCGCACCGCCTACCGAAGTAAGCCGCCATTTTTTCCACACGAGATTGTATTTTTTCCAGAACCAATGTCTGGGCGTAGGTCTCTCCGCGCTGTGCGCGTTCCATTAACTGATGCATGATATTGCCGGTTATCCTTCTCAAAACACACGAACACAAAAAACAAAAAAGTCCTCACTCATAGGGGCGGGATGCTCCCCAAGTGAAGGCTGTAATCGTTTATTCGTGGACGTGCGTAAGCAAGACGACAGAGTTCTAAATGGTGTCAGAGTTCTGCCTCCTGTACGCTTCCGAGAAACCGGCGAAACGAGGGTCTATGGCGCAGTGAAAACGCGCCGAAGAAGTCAGTCGTGCCGGACGAAGCCGCAGGGGAACAAAGCCGCATATTCCGTTGTCGGAATCGGGAAAGCGATCCGTCCTATCAAGACGTTCACTCCCCAGAACCTCATATTGGTCTGGTTCATCATTTCCACCTGGGCAACCTCCGTTTCATAATTTAACAGGGCAAAGCGCGAAATTTCTGCTCCCCTGCGGAACGTCCGCTGAAGAATGTCCTCACACAAGACATCGGTGGTGTTCAGCGCACCTTCATTAAACTCTTTCGGAATTGTACCACCACTTGCTAAAGACGACAACAAAAATTTTGGAAAATTTTTCGAATTTCTTTTTTGCTTTCGAATTAGGGCGGCGTTGTCGAAGCGGCGGGCGCGTTATCGGGCGAAAATGGCTTCGACAGCAACGGTCAGGTCGGGAAAGGTGAGCGATTGGACAGTTTCGCCCCTGCTGTAAATCTGCACCGATTCGGCTCCGCTCTGAGACAGGCGCAGGATTTCCACCGTTTGCATCTCCGGCAGAATCTTCCAGCACTCTTTGACCTCGACTTTGCAATAATCTTTGACTTTGGCGTTGAAGCGTCTTGCCGTTTCACTGCCGGAGATGATCTCGACCACGAGTTCCGGCGCGGGGGCAGCAGGAGCAGGATCATCGGCGGCAGGATTAAGGGCAAGCCGTGAACTGCTCATAAAAAAGACATCGGATTGGCGTGTTCGTAAGGGACGACGGGTAATCAGTACGTCTCGCGGGGCGGTGATGACTATCCCTTTGCCCGAAGCCTGCTGGTAGGTACGAAAGAGAATTATCACATTAATTTGGATAATCTGGTGCTTGTTGGTCGCGCCGGGCATATAGATTTTCTCTCCGTCAACAATGTCGTAACGCCGGTAGTCGGTTTCTTCCGCCATGTAGGCTTCATAGGTTAGAAGTTTGGGCGGCGCGGGCGGGGCGATGACTGTACTCATGGTCTGGCTCCTGTCTTGATTGATGAAACTTTGAGGGCGACGCAAGCATCGCCCCTACGGGCATTGTCCGATTTCCTACTCCCGGCTGTCTGCGGCTTACGGAATCGTGGTGACGGTGACAATATCGCTGTAGTTGCCCGTTGGAACGTCGTTGAGGAAATAGCGGAGGCGATAGCAGCGGATTTCGGGAACACCGGCGGCAAGAGGGGCGCGGCTGTCGAGATACGGGCTGCTGGTATCCATTCCGATCAGCGTCCAGAGGGTTTCTCCTGCCCGTTGGCTCTCGATTTGTACACCGTCATAGACGCCCTTGACCCATACGACGAGGTCGGTGTCGGCGCGGGGCAGAAACGTATCGGACATTTTGGGTCTCCTTTTTCAGCGTGGGTATCCCGATAGGAGTGGCGTCTCCAATGGGGTCGTCATCAGGCAGGGTATCGCGGTTTTCCGAAGTCTGCGGCGTGTGCGCGAAACTTTGCGGAAGGTTCGCCAAAGTTTCGCGCAGGAGTATCACAATAACCCCTCCCCAGCCCTCCCCTTCGTAAGGGGAGGGAGCAAAGAACTCCCCCTCCTTATGAAGGAGGGAGCAAAGAACTCCCCTCCTTACGAAGGAGGGAGCAAAGAACTCCCCTCCTTA
>CAZPZP010000082.1:0-10162 GCA_964591025.1 uncultured Chthonomonadaceae bacterium | reverse complement strand
ATTTTCAACCCCCGATCTCATCACAGCAACGAGATTTGGACAGCAACAATTTATTCCGCCGTGCCTCGACAGATTCTTTCGAGTAGGGACAAGTGTTACGTTTCTGTGATCGGTCTGAAATGCGATGTATTGGGCGTCGGATGTAAAATCGTTTGCGGCAGCGGTTCTGCCGCCCGAACGATCCGCTCCAATGCCGCCAAATAGCGTTGAAAAGCGTGGCGACCTGCCTCTGTCGGGCGATAGGTTGTACGCGGTTTACGCCGAATAAACTCTTTCTGTACGTCCACATATCCTCGCTCTTCCAACAGCGTGAGATGCGTGCTGAGGTTGCCGTCCGAAAGAGACAGTGACTCTTTGAGCAGCTTGAAGTCGGCTTCTCCGAGTGCCAACAGAGTGGACATAATCCCCAATCGCGCCTTCTGATGAATCGTATCGTCCAGCGTTTCGAGTGCCTCCAACGCTTCCACAGCACGCGGTGCATTCGGGTGAGAATTGAGGTTTTCGGTTGTAATCAGCATTCCTCGCTCTCCTTCCGGTATGCAACTGCCAACGCATAGATGATATGGAATCCGCCAAATGTCACTGCCATCATGGGCAGTCCGAAATGCGGCAAAAATAGAAATGTGACCGCTCCCACGCTCAAAAACGCCCGCCCCAGCAACGCCACTTCGCGCTGAGAAAACAGACCGACGGCACAGACCGCGATCCCATAACACAGCATCCAGAACGGATAAATCTCCGGCAATTGCCGTGTGCGCCAAAAGTAAAGCGTCAGCAGAACGCCCATTCCCAGTCCCGGCGCGGACGCGATAATCATCTGCTTGCCCAAACGCGACCACACTTTTTTTCCAACTGCGGCCGCCCGACGCTTCGTCAGCAGATAATCCATAGCAATTGCCAATGCCGTCACGATTGCCCAGAGCAGCACAAAGCGGGCGGAATGCTGTGGCGGCGTAATCGTCTTTGTCAGCAATTGATTATCAAGCCCATAAGTGAGGAAACAGCCGACAATAGAGACAAACCCTGCCAATACTCCCGATGCACCGGAAAAGGTCGAGTGCCTTGTCGAACGCTCCATCATTTCGCGAATTACGCGCAGGTGTTCTTCGGCTTCACGGGCATCAGGCAGGGGGGTATCGTGCCGTAAGGTCATTGGCTCCTCAAACATATCATTGCAAAGTGATGCAAATTACTTTGCCAAACAAAGTACTCTCATACAGAATTATAGGGAGTTTTGAGGGAAATGTCAAGGGGAGAGCCAAAAATTTCCCGTTTTGTGGTGGCAATCAACGCAATTTTTGGCAGGAAGGCAGTTTTAGTTGCCGATTCCTGCCAAAAATTGCGTTTCGATTGCTATACGGAATAAATTGTTGCTGTCCCGTATTTTGTTGCGGTCTGTAAAATCGCTGTTGGGATAAGAGGAATTTGCTATGCGTTAGGGGAGACTGTTTTCAGTGCCAATAAAACATCTCTCCAATGAGGCTCAATTTCTATGGCTTTGATTTCCACCCGTCGCAAAAGTAAAATGCTCATCGCCGCTGCCGCGCTGAGTCAGATAGGGAACTTTGGGGCAGTCGTTCCCGACACCAATCTTGCCGAACTTTCCGGCTCTCCGCGCTCTTCTCATACTTCCTTACGATTGGTTGGAGTAGAGGCAAAGAATCAGGGCGCAAAAGGGACTGCTCCCGTTCCTGTGGAAGAGTTCGATGCTTCTGAACTTCCTGCGGGCTGGAAGATAACCAACACCGGAACCCTCGACCTTCCCCGCGCCACCCTCAACAAAGATTCCTATCCCGGCTTGGTGACTGTGGGAGTGAAGGGAACCTATCTCTCCGCACTCTCACCGAAGCAGATCAAGGGTCAAACTGTAGATTTTGGCTGGACTGGCAGAATTGAAAGTCCCGAATTTCCCATCGAGCGGCGTTTCATCAATTTCAGTATCGGAGGAGGCAATGTTCCCGATGAAACCCGTGTTTCGTTGGAGGTCAAAGAGTTCGACGAGACATGGTCAAAAGCGGCTTCGTCAACGGGTTCAGGTAACACCGGCTTGAGACGGTTCGACGGGCAGGATATAATGATTGGAGGAGATTGGGACAATGACACAAACCGCACTTCGCCTTACTGCCCGTTTACTCAACGGCAATCGCCATGAACGCCCCGCTTCTCAAGTGAGACGTGGGGCGTTTATCCTGATTTTTGCTGTATGGAAGCAATGTCGTTTGCATTGTGACAGACAATGAACGGAGCAGACAGTTTCATGATATAATAGAGTTGGAGGTGCAGAACCATGAGTGACACGACTTTTTTACAATCGACACCGACAGCGGACGCCGAATACCAAACCGAATTCGAATCGCTTCTTCAAGAGATGACTCGCCTCGACGCCCGAATGCATTCCGAGCGTGCTGATATTGAACGTCTCCGATATGAGTCCTCGCTTATTACCGCTCATACCGACGCCATGCTGGATCAGTTAGACAATCAGTTAGAGAGATTGCGACGGAAGGGCTGATACCATGTGGAAATCTGTCCTCGAATTTGGAAAACGTCTTGTCGGTCTGATGCAGAAATCCCTACAGCATGAGGAAGATATCAAAAAACTTCAGCAGTCCGACAAAGCCAAAGATGAGCGCATGGAACGATTGACAGCGGCAGTGCAGCGTCTGGCGTTCGAGCTGGAACAGGACAGAAACCTTTCTGTCCGTGATCGGGAAAATCTAATCTTACGTCTGGAAAACACACTCCTGCGTTCCGAGCGCAGTCTGCCGCCCGGTCAATCAAATACGGAGATAGAAACCGAACGTCTGCGGAATACGGTAGAATCCTTACAGCAGGAAGTCGAATCGCTGAAAAGGCAGATCGACTCGTCTTAACAACAGATTATTTCCAACACAGCAAGAAGGAAAACGACGATGCAGAACAACGCAGATACTGCCTTGCCCCCCTCTCCTTCCGAGAAAAGATACGTTCCCAAAACTCCATTCGGAAAAAAAATGGCAACACTTCGGGCAGAAATTATTGCATCAGGCAAACCTCTGCTCGACGCCGAGGGTATTGCACGCGAAGTCGCCGAGCGACGCGAAGGAGTGAGAGAGACCGAACTCTGAATTGTCCTCCTCTTCTCTCTCTCCTTTTCTCCCCTTCTACTTGCGGCTCAAGAGGCTCATGAACTCTTGGCGTGTGCCGCGATCCTCTCGAAAAACCCCCAAAACGTGACTGGTTACCATGTCACTGCAATGTTTCTCGACGCCCCGCGCCATCATACACATATGCTTGCCCTCGCAGACCACCGCGACGCCTTTGGGCTGCAGTACTTCCTGAATGGCTTCGGCGATTTGGGCGGTCATGCGCTCCTGAACTTGCAGACGGCGGGCGAACATATCTGTAATCCGTGCCAATTTCGATAAGCCGATGATTTTGCCGTTGGGAATATAAGCGATATTGATACTGCCAAAAAATGGCAGTAAATGGTGTTCACAGGAGCTAAAGTATTCAATGTCGCGAACAATGACCATATCGTCGTGTTCTTCGTGAAAAATTGCGCCGTTGACAATCTCTTCCAAGTTCTGTGTATAACCTTGCGTCAGAAATTTCAGGGATTCGGCGGCGCGGTGCGGCGTCTTGACCAAGCCTTCGCGCTCCGGGTCTTCACCGATTTCTTCCAACATTGCAAAATAAACTTCTTCTAATCGTGTTTTCATTCTAATTTGTGTCCTCTCCACTGTACTCGAAGATATTGCGTGCCGTTTCGCGCACTACGACGCGAGATAGGCGGGCGGGCGCAGGAATTTTGTCTGCGAGCCGCTCATAAATCACTTTGGTAATGATTTCGGCAGACGGGATTTGCGTCTGAAATTCCGGGACGTCGAGATTGAGATGACGATGGTCATAGCGTTCGACAATCTCGGCGTTGACGATGGCATCTAACGTCTCACCGTCTATGACTCGTCCTGTGCGCGTATCAGGCGTTCCGGCGACTGTCACCTCAAAGATGTAATTGTGTCCGTGACCGTTGAGACGATTGCATTTGCCGAACAGTTCTTCGTTTTCGGTTTCGCTGAGATGCTCACTGTGCAGACGATGTGAGGCGGAAAACTCATAGATTTGGGTGACTTGCATGGTATTGGGTTCTTTACTCGTCCATTCGACCACATGAAGCGGCGACCATTCCAGCCGGATGCCGGAAAGTGTCACTCCGACGGGCATTGCATCCGCCAAACTGCCACGAATGAACTCTGTCAGGTTTTCAGGCGTCACGGGCTGATAGCGAAACGCCGGAACAGCGCGATTGAGAGAGCGATTGTTTACGACCTCAACAACCCGCTCGCGAACGATCTGATCGATCTCCTTGATATTGACGAGAATGCCGGTGTGCGGGTGGATTTTGCCGGTGACTGCAACATCGAGAGTATAGTTGTGTCCGGTGGGTTCCGGGTTGGCTGCTGTGCCATAGACAGCGCGATTCGCGTCCGGTGTCCAGTCCGAATTCCAAAGGGCGTGCGCGGCGGAAAACATCACACGCCGCGTCATGGTGATCATAGGCTTGTCTTTCTTATCAATACGGCTTCTTACGAAGCCTTGCGATAGGGTCTGCCGAGAGCGGCAGTAGCCAAACTGCGCGTACTCCCAAGAGTTAATACGCAGAGCGTGACCAAATATCGCAGGAGTCAGAATTACGGCTCAAATTTTTCGCATTCAAGTGCAACACTTCATTGCTCTGTTGTCACTGTACTATTAGACCTCTTGCAAGAGTCGGGTAGAAGATCACGTACCCGACTCAAAAACAGCCGTCCTACGGACGAAATTCCCTTGCCCTTCGAGTGCGAAGCACGGCACGGCGGAACGAGACCTGCACGCAGACATTTATTCTGCTGGACTCTTGCAAGAGGTCTATTGAACGTGAACCCCTCGACAACTTATGCCTTGGGGCAATGAGTGCTATACAAAAGAAGAAAATTCTTCTGGCTGTCCAAAAATCGTTAAGGGGTAAATTGAAGAAAATCTCATTCGCATTGAAGCATGATGTTGCTTTGCCGTTGCCATCGTCTGCAATAGAACCGCACGGGAATGTACCGCAGTTCGATCTGCTGTCACGCTGGGAGACGGTATGCGGCGAAATGCACAGCGTCTCTATCAAAAATGCTCCCCTCTCCAACGCGGATTTTCGTCCGTAGGACGACTGTACTTGAGTCGGGTACGTTTCTGTACCCGAACACTTATGCAAGAAGTCAACTCTTCCTTGATTCTCTCCTTCGGTAACGTCTTTAGCCCTCTTCCCGTCTAAGGGATATACTCACGGAAATTATATCGGGCGTCCCCTCTGCCCGAAATCACACTTTGGAATTGTGGAGGTTTACCAATGAAGCGCACTCCCCTGATTCGTTTGTCCTGTTTGATGCTGTCCGGCATGGTGATTGCTCTGCCGTTTGCTCAAGCTGCACCGCGCTCGAAACGCCAAGAAAATAAGTTTGCCGCAAATTCCGGTGGATTGTCCCCGATTGAAACCCAAATACTCGGACAAAACCGCTGGCTCAAAGGCGGAAATGCCGCCCTGCGTGTGATTGTCACGGATCACACGACGGGCAAGCCGCTCAGTGGAACCGTGAGAATTGAAGCCCGCCCCGTTCTCGAAAACGGCAAAATCGGCGATTACCCCGTTTTGCTCGGTTCCGGCAAACTGAATGCACAAGGCACGCTTGATGCGTCTTTCAAGTCGGACAAAACAAAGTTGCTGCCGATGGGTGCGACTCAACTCGCGATTTTCATCACCACGCCACTTGGCAAAGATGAAGTCAAGCAGAATATCGAGATTGTCGAATCCAATCAGATTCTGCTCACTGCCGACAAGCCTCTCTATCAGCCCGGTCAGGTAATCCATTTGCGGGCGTTGGCATTGGATATGGCGACTCGCACTCCCTTGCCGGATAAACCCGTGACCTTCGAGGTCGAAGATGCACGCGGCAACAAAGTGTTCAAGAAAAAAGGCACACTGTCGCGCTTTGGCGTGGCGTCCGCCGATTTCACGCTGGCAGATGAGGTCAATATGGGAACTTACACGCTTCGGGCAGTGCTTCCCAATGACCAAATCGAAAAGAAAGTGAATGTCCAGCGGTATGTTCTGCCCAAATTTAAGGCGGAAGTCAAAACCGACAAAACCTATTATCTGCCGGGCGAAACGGTCAAAGGCACTCTCAGTGCCAAATACTTTTTTGGGAAGCCCGTTGCCGACGCACAGGTGACAGTGACGGTCAACACGGTAGATATTGGCGTCACGAAACTCACAGAACTCAAGGGCAAAACTGATCCCGTTGGCGGCTACACCTTCCGCTATACCCTGCCAAAGTCGTTTGTCGGTCAGCCGTTTGAACAGGGCAAGGCGGTTGTCGAGTTTCAGGCGACGGTCAAGGATACGGCGGAACATAAGCAGGAAACGGTGACCCGCGTTCCCGTTGTCAAAGACCCGCTCCAAATTGTGGTTGTGCCGGAGAATCGTGTTTTGGTTCCGGGTATCGCCAATCGGTTTTATGCGGCGGTTGCCACGCCGGACGGTGCGCCGATCAAGAACGCTCCGGTAGTTGTCGCGCTCGAAAAAGGATTTGGCAAGGACAATCTCCCGCCTCTCACAACCACAACGGACGAATTGGGAATCGCCGCGTTCGAGTTGAAGCCGGGAGCCGAGCCGATTCAAATTGGCGTCACAGTCAACTTAGCCGATGGTCGCCGCGCCAATGTGCGCCCCGAATTCACCACCAACGGCGGACAAAACGGCGTCATTTTGCGGATAGACAAGCCGCTCGCCAAAGTCGGCGAAAAAATCCGGCTGACGGCACTCTCCACGATCAAAACGGGAACCCTGTATCTCGACGTGATCAAAAACAAGCAGACGATTTTGACGCACGCAATGCCGATGAAAGATGGCAAAGCCGATTATAATCTGCCCATCACGAACGATATGGCGGGGACGCTGGAGATTCACGCCTACAAAATTCTGCCCGACGAGAATATCATTCGCGATACCCGAACTGTAGTCGCGTCCCCGGCAAGCGATTTGGAGATTACGGTCAAGGCGGACAAAGAGACATATCGTCCGGGCAACGACGCCAAACTGACCTTCACCGTGCGCGATTCCAACAAGCGTCCCTTGCAAGCGGCACTCGGTTTAGCGATGGTGGACGAAAGCGTTTTTGCTCTTTCGGAACTCCAACCCGGTTTGGAGAAAATCTACTTTACGCTCGAAAAAGAGTTGATGGAGCCGAAGTATGAGATTCACGGATTGCGCCCAACGGGTTTGATCGAGCCGCTTCCGATAGTGCGCGATATGGCAAAACAAGAGAACGCCCGCCAACGCGCCGCCGGAATGATTTTGGCGGCAGTGGAACCGCGTACCGATTTCGATTTCCGGCAGAATACGTTTATGGTGCGGTATGCGAAACTGCGCGAAGCCGTAGAATTGGAGATGCAGAAGGCACACGCCAAAATCGCCGACGCCGTTCAACGCTACAATCAAGAAACCAAAACGACACTCAAAACCAGTGACTCACTGACGTTGCTTGTTGATAAGGGCTATCTCAAAAAATCCGATTTGTGTGATCGCTGGGGCAACTACTATCTCGCCAACACCTATAACCGCCCCGATTATGCCTATTTCACTTTGGCGGGTGCTGGTCTTGACGGCAAATTCGAGACGGCAGATGATATCAATGAAGAACAGAACATGATTCGGCGCAGAGGCGGCAGAAATGGCGGCTTCGCGGGCGGCGCGATGGGCAGGCGCGGTGGGGCGATGGATGACCGCATGGAGATGATGGCGATGGATGCCGCACCCGGAAATGCACGGTTCGCCGCTCCGATGGCGGCGAATGGAGCCGTCAAATTCAAGGGAGAAACTGCCGATGCAAAAAAAGATAATGGGCAGCAAGGCGGTGGAGGCGCAGAGCCGGTTCGGGTACGCGAATACTTCCCCGAAACTCTACTGTGGAACCCGCAACTGATTACCGATGAGAAGGGCGAAGCGATCTTGACGGTTCCGATGGCGGACAGCATCACGACATGGCGTATGAGCGTCATGGGGAACAGCCTCGCCGGAATGATGGGCAGTACTACATCGGCAGTGCGAGTCTTCCAAGACTTTTTCGCCGACATTGATCTGCCCGTTTCATTGACACAAAATGACCGCGTTGAAATTCCTGTCGCCGTCTATAACTATCTGCCGCAAGCGCAGGACGTGACGCTATCGCTTGCAACTGAGCCGTGGTTCACGCTCGAAGGCAAGGCGACTCAAACTGTCAGGATGGAACCGGGGCAGGTCAAAATGATCGCGTTCCCGATTACAGTGAAGGCGATTGGCAAGCACGCGCTTCAAGTCACGGCGAAGGGAAGCAAACTCTCCGACGCGATTCGGCGGCAAATCGAAGTCCTGCCGGACGGCAAAGAGTATCGCCCGACGATCAATGATCGTCTCGAAGGGAAAGTCGAAAAAACGGTGACGATTCCGGCAAACGCCATTGCCGAAGCCAACAATGTTTGGGTGAAACTCTATCCCGGAACCTTCAGCCAAGTGGTCGAAGGCATGGACGGAATTCTGCAAATGCCCAACGGCTGTTTCGAGCAGACCAGTTCGACGACTTACCCGAACATTCTGGTTCTGGATTATCTCAAGACCAACAAAAAGATCAATCCCGAAATTCAGATGAAAGCCGAGCAGTATATCAACGTCGGCTATCAGCGATTGGTGACGTTCGAGGTCAAGGGCGGCGGGTTCTCGTGGTTCGGCGAGGCTCCCGCACACCAAATCCTGACGGCTTACGGCTTGCTGGAATTCGCCGATATGAGCAAAGTTCACGAGGTCGATCCCGCTCTGATTACACGCACGCAGGGGTGGCTCGCCTCTCAGCAAAAGCCGGACGGAACGTGGGAAGAGAAAAATCAGGGCATTGCGGAGGGCATTATCAACCGCCAAACCGGAGCGTTGCGCTCTACGGCGTATGTTTCTTGGGCGTTGGCGGAAACGGGATACAAGGGCGCGGAAGTCGCAAAGGGTGTCTCATATATCAAGGAGCATCTTAACGACGCCAAAGATGCCTATACTCTCGCGGTCATCCTGAATCTGCTGACGATTCTTGAGCGTGACAGCAACGTGACCGCCGATGTCGCCAAACGCCTGACCGATATGGCGAAGACAACGGACAAAGCCGCGTGGTGGGAAACCGATACGCAGACGTTCACAGGAGCCACACGCGAGGGCGCAGACTTGGAGACAACGGGGCTGGCGGCGTTCGGCTTATTGAAGTGGGGACGCAACGCCGGATTTGCCAATAAAGTTCTCGCCTATCTCGTCCAGAGCAAGAACAGTTTCGGCGTATGGAGCAGTACGCAGGGAACGGTGTGGTCAATGAAAAGTCTGCTGTATGCGAGCCGAAACGCAGTCGGCGGCGGCAAGGGCAAAGTGATTGTGATGGCAAACGGACAGCCTGCCGCGAAGTTCGATATTACGCCGGAAGACAGCGACGTGATGCGTCAAATCAGCCTCGCGGAGTGGATCAAGCCCGGACAGAATACGATCACGCTGCAATACGACGGCGAAGGTGCGCCGCTGTATCAAATTGTGACACGCTACTATCTGCCGTGGGAAAAGGTTCAGTTGCCCGCGCCGGACTTCCAACCGTTGACGCTCGATGTCAAATATGACAAAACGACGCTGACGCAGGACGATACCGCAACCGTGACCGTAACCGTCAAAAACGTCACGACGCGGATCGCCGAAATGCCGCTGATTGATGTCGGTGTTCCGCCCGGCTTCTCGGTTGTGCCGGACGAGTTGGAAAAAGCGGTAGACGCCAAACGGATCAGCAAATATACGGTGGCGGCGCGTCAGGTGATCATTTACATCGAGAAACTTGATCCCGGTCAGGAAATCAAACTAACCTACCAAGTACGAGCCAAGTACCCGATCAAAGCCCGTTCGCCGCTCTCCAAAGTCTATCCGTACTACAACCCGGAGCGTGTCGCAACCGTCGCGCCGACGGATTTAGTTGTGCGGAAATAAATCCTCTCATTAACTCCTTGAGAATCTTTTTCTCAAGGAGTTTCTTTGTCGTCTCAACATTTTTTGCTCTCAATGGCATAATGTTGCATCTTGAATTTTGATTGGAGATTGACTTAT
>CAZPZP010000081.1:0-10272 GCA_964591025.1 uncultured Chthonomonadaceae bacterium | reverse complement strand
GAGGGTTGTTGTAGTCAACTGCCAAAACTGCCCTCTGCCCTTCTCCTTCGAGAGTAGAGCATACAGCCGCAAGGCGTTTTTGAGCGCAAATTCCAACAACCCTCAACAGTTACGAAAGTAGACTTTTGTTTTTCTTTTCTCGATAATAGGTGACCCCTTGACTTGAGATTGAAAACTCACAATTGCGCCGTCCGCAGGACGTCTGTTTTTTAGACGGGTACGTTTTTGTACCCGGAATTGCCCGGAATTCGACCCGCGCCCTGAGAGACACTGCCGCGACTTCGGCTATAATTTCGGCTATAATAAGGTTACTCTTTTCAGTCAGGAAATCCTCTATGCGTCTTGTTCAACTCTCCCATGTGCGCTTGGGTCGCCGCGTCGCCGTTGTCGAGGGCGATACTCTGCGTCTGCTTCCCGATGCAACTTCGGTGTATGCGCTGGCGTTGTCCGCGCTGTTCGTTCATGCCAAACTTGCTGACCAAATTGCGGCGGAAGAGGCGGGCGAACTGCTGGATTATACGGAAATCTATCAGGGCGAATCGGACTGGCACATTCTGCCGCCACTGGATCATCCCGACGATCCCGCCCGCTGTCTCGTCACAGGAACGGGCTTGACGCACCGCAAAGGAGCCGCAACCCGCAATGCCATGCACCAGACTGACCCCACTGTTGCGCCGACTATAACCGACAGCATGAAAATTTACCAATGGGGCGAAGAGGGCGGCAGACCGGAAACGGGCGAAATCGGCGTTCAGCCAGAATGGTTCTACAAAGGCAACGGCACGATATTGCGGGCGCACAACGAGCCGCTGGAAACGCCCGCCTTTGCGGAAGACGGAGGAGAAGAGGCGGAAGTCGCCGGACTGTATATCATAGATCAAGCCGGAACGCCGCGCCGTTTAGGTTTTGCTATCGGGAATGAATTTTCGGATCACGTTATGGAGCGGCGAAATTATCTCTATCTCGCGCCCTCGAAAATTCGCACTTGCGCCCTCGGGCCCGAATTGGCACTCGGCGCAGCGTTCGACTCAATCGAAGGAACGGTCACCATAGAACGCAACGGCGCAATTCTTTGGCAAAATCCGATAGCGACGGGCGAGGCGCATATGGTTCACGCGCTCGCCAATCTTGAACATCACCATTTCAAGTATCCCGCGCATCGTCGCCCCGGAGACGTGCATATCCACTTTTTCGGGACAGGCGCGTTCAGTTTCGGAGCCGGAATTGTGTTGGCAGAGGGCGATACAATGATCGTTGATTTGCCTGCATTGGGTCGCCCGCTTCGCAATCCCTTGCAGATTGAAACATCGGCAATGGAATTGGTAACGGTGCGGGAGATATAGCCTCTCCTCTGAAAGGGAGGGACTTAGGAACTGTAAAAGTATAATCTCCCGAATCCTATCTTGTCTTGACCTATGAAGCCGGGAAGTTATACTTTTACAGTTCCTTAGGACTGTTTCATTGCCCCTGCCCCATCGCAAAGCCCGGAACGCCGTCGAAGTTGCACAGATTTTCGCTTTTGATAAAGTCCAGTTTCAAGGCATCGATTCGCTGAAGCAGAGCGATAATCTCAGTGTGTGTGATCGTGCCGCTTGTGTTTATAAAGCGGCATCGCCAGTGATCAGTACAGAAGGTTTCGGGTAGCCCGTTGGGATAAACCTTGACGCCGCGATTGGTGATCATTTGCAGTGTGAGGGTTGCCACGTTTGCCCCTTTGACCAATGCGCCCAACTGTTCCGGCGTGCCTTCCCGCCAATGCAGAAACACGTCCACACCGACCAAATCTTTCTTCAAGGGCGCACGGCGGACAGCCGCACTTGTGGGAGTCGCCTCAATGCCGTCAGTGCCGTATGAGACCGCTTTCAGAGTTTGTGGCGATTGTCCCAAACGTGCAATTACGGCGGCAGCAAATTCGTGGGTTCCGGCTTTTGCTTGACTGAGTTCGGGGCTGTAGATGTCGGCAGTATGAATGCCGTCTTCAAGCGTTTTGAGCCACGCATTTTGTATCTGTTCGGCGACGACGCTCTGCCGGATATGCACCAGCATCATAATTGCCCCTTGCAACAAGCCCGACGGATTGGCGATGTTTTGCCCCGCTATCATCGGTGCGGAACCGTGGATCGCCTCGAACATGGAAATATGCTGCCCGATATTGGCGGAACCCGCCAAGCCGACGGAGCCTGCTACCTGAGCGGCGATGTCCGAAATAATGTCGCCATAAAGATTGAGCGTGACAATAACATCGAACATTTCGGGTGTGTCGGCAAGTCGCGCCGCCCCAATATCAATGATCAGATGCTCTTTGGCGATGTCGGGATACTCTGCGCCAATCTCATCATAAACCTTGTGAAACAGTCCATCGGTGAGTTTCATGATGTTATCTTTGGAGAAGCAGGAGACTTTTTTTCTGCCGTTGCGCCGCGCATACTCGAATGCATACCGGACGATTTTCTCACAGCCGGGGCGCGTGATCAGTTTCAGGCACTGCATCACTTCGTCGGTTTGACGATGCTCGATCCCGGCGTACAAATCTTCTTCGTTCTCACGCACAATGACAACATCCATTTCGGGATGGCGCGTTTTGACAAACGGCGCATAAGCGACATTGGGGCGCACATTGGCATACAAGCCAAGACTCTTGCGAATGGTGACGTTGAGACTCTTGAAGCCCCCGCCTTGTGGTGTCGTGATTGGTGCTTTGAGAAAAACTTTGGTGCGGCGCAGGGAGTCCCACGACTGCGGTTCGATGCCGGAAGTGAATCCACGCTCATAGACCCTTTGTCCGATCTCAATGGATTCGATGGCAAGTTTGGCTCCTGCGGCCTCCAGAATTCGCAGGGTTGCGTCCATGATCTCGGTTCCGATGCCGTCGCCATACGCCACCGTAATCGGCGTGTCGCTCATTGCGGTCTCCTTTTTTATCAAGAAATTGTAAGTGGTGGGGGAATTGCGGCGCAGGTCAAATCTCCGTGGGGCAGAAACTCGGCACACCCCAAAAGACATTTACCGAACAAGCGAGCGATTTAGTTCCGGCAAATGGAAGAATTTCAGGTATCTTACCATAGACCTCTTGCAAGAGTCCAGCAGAATAAATTCTTCGTGCAGGTCTCGTTCCGCCGTGCCGTGCTTCGCACTCGAAGGGCAGGGGAATCTCGTCCGTAGGACGGCTGTTTTTGAGTCGGGTACGTGATCTTCTACCCGACTCTTGCAAGAGGTCTCATAAGAAGATGTGGGGAAAGGACAAGCCATGAAGCATTTGGTTTTGATGGGCGGAATTTTCGGATTGCTTGGTGTCGCGATTGGGGCGTTCGGAGCGCACGCCCTCAAGGACGTTTTGACCGCAAACGAGACGACGGCGACGTTTCAGACGGGCGTACAGTATCACATGATACACGCGCTGGGGTTGCTGCTTGTCGGGGCGTTGTGTCCTCACTTGAAACCCAATCGTCATTTGCGCCTTGTTGGTTGGCTGTTCACCGTTGGAATTTTACTCTTTTCCGGCAGTCTGTATCTTCTCGCTCTGACCAATATCAAGATTTTTGGGGCAATCACGCCGCTGGGCGGCGTCTGTTTTCTGGCGGGCTGGTTCCTAATCATCTTGACTGCCGCACAATCTCAAAATCGAGGAAATGATCACGATGTTACCGATTATTGATACGCATCAACATTTATGGGACTTGAGCAAACTCTCGCTCGCATGGCTACCCAAAGAGGGCAGTCTCAGCAAAAGTCATACGCTTGCAGATTATTGGCGCGAAGCGGAAGGCTTGAATATCGTCAAAACGGTCTATATGGAAGTGGATTCCAAAGAACGCGACACCGAAGCCGATTTGGTGCTGGAATACTGTCGTGACAAGACGAGCAAAATGGCGGGCGCGGTGATTGGCGGCGATCCGGCGAGTGCGAACTTTGCCCAATATATCGAAAAATATGCAGTGAATCCAGAGGTCAAAGGCGTGCGGCAGGTTTTGCACGGCGGACAACCACGCGGCTACTGCCTCGAACCGAAGTTTGTGGACGGCGTAAAACTTCTCGGCAAGCATGGATTACGCTTCGATTTGTGTCTGCGCCCTGACGAAATCACGGACGGCGCAAAACTGGCAGCGATGTGTCCCGAAACCCAATTTGTTTTGGATCACTGCGGCAACGCGCCCGTTTTTGGGGACAGAACCGAATGGGATCGCGGCATCGTCGAAATCGCGGAACGCCCCAATGTCATCTGCAAAATCAGCGGTATCGTCGCGCAATGCAAGCCAAACGAATGGAAGCCGTCCGACCTTGCACCGATAGTGTATCGCTGCCGCGAAGTGTTCGGAATTGACCGCCTGATGTATGCAAGCGATCATCCGGTCTGTACGATTGCGGCGTCGCTTCGGGAATGGACAACGGCACTACAAACCATTACGGCAGATTGGACAGAACCCGAACGCCGCCAACTCTTCTACGACAACGCCAAACTGTTCTATAAATTAAGCGGAACCGCTGAGTCCGGTTATGGCTGGCTGCGGCGCGGTGAAAGTTTGTGGCGCGAAAGTGAGAAATAAACAGTGGAAGATTTCGACGCTTTGCAGGGTTTATGGTTCGTGGAATCGATCATGTATCGGGGGCAAGCCTCCGGGCATGGCTTCACACATTATGAATTTGAGGGGGGAAAAGTCAAGCAGATTGTTCCCTATCATGTGAACGGCGGAACATGGGGGACATTCAAACTTGAGCCGACCACCACGCCGAAGCGTATAGACACGACTTATGAGCATGAAGGCAAGAATGGCGAGGGTCTTTCCATGACGCACAAAGAATGTTATGAATTGACGGGCGATACTCTGCGGATAGGAGGCTCGCAAGTGATTTATCTATAAGCCGCATTTCCTCCTCTTAAGCCACCGACTGCACTGATTGCCCAAAGCCTTGCAGAGTTTCGCGTTGTTGTTGACGCAGACGTGCCGCCAACAACAGCGCGTCCGTTTGATATTTGCCCGGTATGTCGCGTTGGCGTCCCAACGTATCGAACAGTTTCACGGCGTGGCGCAGATTGCCCGATTTCATATAGCACACTGCCGCGCTGAACCGATGCAGTGCCGCCAAGTCCTTCTCCCCGTTCCGCGTCCGAAATCGTGCGATGCGTTCTTCCATCGGTGCGGCAAGCGCATAGCGTTCCACCGCCTCATCGGGATTGTCCATGGCAAGAAGCATTTTCGCCTCCAAAAGCAGATTGGATTTTTGCCCCTGCAATTCCAAAATCAGGGCTTCCGTCTCTTCCGCGTTTCTCATGACTGTTTGTCTCCTTTCGCGTGATGGTAAGAGAGAATCATCTCGCGGCGTGCAAATCCAACGACGGCAACGTAACCGCCCCACCGCATCGGATTCTCAAGCAACTGCCGAATTTTCTGCCCATGACGATCTCGCAAAACCTGTCTGTCATCGGTCAGACTTCCACTGATCTCCATTCCGCACAGTCCGCCGTTTTCAGAAAGAATGTAGTCGAACCGATCATTACGTTCCGCCACTTGAACCAATTCTGCCTGAGTACACTGGGCAATCACAGCGAACGCCAGAGCGTAAGCCGCCGACTCCGTGATATACTCCCGTTGCGCCGCTAAAGGCGTTGGCGGTATCATCTTGTCCGTCCATGTCCACCGAACAGCGAGTGAGCGCGTACCCGGCGTGCCAACGTCCTGCAAAATTACCTCGTAGTCCAGCGAATTTTCCACCCGCGCAGGATGTTCCATCAATCTCGCGATGACATACGGTTCATGAATCACCGTATTCACCGGACGATACTGAAACGCTTCATCGAGCGGTATCTCTGTCACATCGGACTTTTCTGCGGTATCGCTCACGGTTGTAAACCTCTTGAATGAAGAGATATGTGCCTGTCAATTGGCTAAAACAGCCTGAAAATCCTTCCCCATTGATGCACACTCCAATCTTCCGAACCAACCCCGTTCGCCCGCTTTGCCGACCCATGACTTTTTACCGGGATATTTGGCTTCCAGAAAGTCCACAAACTTTTGCGGGTCTTCCTGATTCCCGATAAACATATCGTAATGCGCCGGAACCGCAAGCCCTGCCCCTAACTCTCCTGCCAACTCCGCCGCCTCCTGAAACGTCATATTGCCCATGCAATTACGGCGAAAGCGTTCGGCGTCGCGCCCGTTGATCGGCACAAAGACCACATCGAACGGCACATACTGTTGGAGCGTCGTCAGTAAGCCCTCGTACATAATGGTATCGCCCGCATGATAAAACCGCACGCCGCCGACTTCGACGATATAACCCAAGTAGGGAAAACCCAGTTTGGGATGCTCATCGAACGCCTCATGCTTTGCCTTGACCGCCGTCACTTTCACGCCGTCTCGCTCGAAGACCTCTCCGGCGTTCAGGGTAAAAAGCCGCTCTGCCGGCATTTTGCCTTCATAGAGCATTCGCTGCTCCTCCGTTTTTGGACTGACAAAATGGCACTTTGGAGAGGCAATCGCCATATCCGGCAGGGTTTCAGGGCAAAGATGATCGCCGTGTCCATGCGTAATCAGAGCGAAATCTGCCAATTTTGCCTCTTGTGGCGTGAGCAATGAGGCTGTTTGGCGCGAACTCCAATCCGCAAACCATGGGTCAATATAGAGAACTTTGCCGCCCGCCTTAACGATAAATGTATGCTGTCCCATCCACCAAAACGCGCCGGTTCCATTAGGCGTTTCCGTCGCTTCAACCTCTGCTAAAAGTGCTGTATGGCTCAGTGCAATTTCTGCCATTTCCTTCTCTTTCTCCCCTCAAAATGCAATTAAAGGAACAATTGCTGTCACGCTCACGTCCGGTTTCCGTAGTACTACACAACGGTTTTAATTGACAAAGCCGTGTACTGGAGACAAAAACATCATGAAAAGAACAACAAAACTGACAGCGATTGCCGCATTGACGGCTTTTATTGGTTCTGGCATCGTGGCTCCGATAGCGGTACACGCCAGCGAAGAGGGTAAGCGCAATACCGCGTACGGTCTCGGCGCGGCGGCATTGCTCCTGAGCAGACAACGCAACAAACTTCCCGCAATTTTGGCAGGTGCGGGAGCGGCTTACTCCGCTTACGATATGAACCGCGACATCAAAAATCGCAATGCCCGCGAGAAGAAATCCGCCTACAAAAACGGTTATCGCAACGGCAAGAAAGTAGTGAGAAAGTATAACCGCCGAACTCGAACTCGACGCTAAACTGGGTCGTTAGGTATTTGGATCGTTGAGCAATAATGCAGACACAAGGAAATGGATGCAGGATTTCCCAAAGACTCAAAGACACAATCCCCGCCTCTCCTTGATTGGAAAGGCGGGGATTTTTGGCTTCGTTTTAATGGTTGGCGTAGTGGCTAAAGAGTTCGCTGATCGAGTTGTCTTCATGGATGCGGTGAATGGCATCGGCAAGAAGAGGAGCCACCGACAGCACTTTGATTTTCGGACTATATTTGTCGGGAGGAAGCGGAATCGTGTCGGTCACGAGCAGCGATTTCAACGGCGAAGCATTGACACGCTCTACCGCATCGCCGGACAAGACCGCGTGCGTCACGCACGCATGAACGGCAGACGCCCCGCGCTCAATCAACGCCTCTGCGCCCTGCACGATACTGCCGCCGGTGTCCATCATATCGTCAACCATCACGCACACTTTTCCACGCACATCGCCGATCAGTTCCATAATCTCAACCTTGTTGGCTTCGGGACGACGCTTGGCGATGATGGCAATCGAAGTACGAAGATGCTCGGCTAAGGCACGGGCGCGAGCAACGCCGCCGACATCGGGCGAAACCACGCAGATATTGCCGTTGTGCAAGCCGTTCGCGATCATATAATCGGCAATGAGAGGACCAGCGTAGAGATGGTCTACAGGCAGATCGAAGAAACCTTGGATTTGTCCTGCGTGCAAGTCCAAACAAAGCACGCGACTCGCCCCGGCATGAGTGATCATATTGGCGACAAGCCGTGCCGTGACGGGTTCGCGAGGCTTGGTCTTTTTGTCCTGCCGCGCATAGCCATAATAGGGCAAAACAACGGTAATGCGTAATGCCGATGCCCGCCGAAACGCATCGATCATAATCATCAGTTCCATGAGATTATCGTTGACGGGGTAGCAGGTCGGCTGAATGATAAAGATGTCTTGACCGCGTGCGCTCTCCTCGATTTGGACAGAAATTTCGCCATCCGAAAAGTGCCTGACATTGATCTCGCCTAAAGGAGAGTGTAATTCGCGGGCGATTCGCGCCGCAAGTTCGGGATTCGCATTTCCCGTAAATATCCGAAGTCCATAATTGTCCCGCATCGCTCTCTCCTGATGTTCCGACAGGAAATCTCTCTGCCGATTGGTTCACCCTTGATCCGCCTCGTTGGACGGGTATTTTATGCTTCACGGTGCTGTTCAACTCCGGTAGAACGCGCCGTAGTGCGGTTCAGTTCGTCCTCGTTTTCTCTCACCTACATCAAACATACGATGGGTTTTGCACCTGATTCGTTTTTGCTGTGCGACGCAACACTGCGTCTAAGACTGCGCCTCTTTTTCGGCGCGTTTGCGGGCGCGGAACGTCCTTGCCCACTCTGGTTTGACGGTGGTTCTTGCGCGTCCGATACCGAGTGCGTCTGCGGGAATATTCTCGGTAATGACAGAACCTGCCGCCGTAATCGCTCCGGCGGCGATCTCAATCGGCGCGACCAGTGTCGAATGCGAGCCGATAAACGCGCCCGCCCCGATCACCGTGCGATACTTCATAAATCCGTCGTAGTTGCAGGTGATCGTTCCTGCTCCGATGTTCGTACCTTCGCCGACTTCGGCGTCGCCGATATAGGAGAGATGCGACGCTTGAGACTTTGGTGCGAATCGGGCATTTTTCGTCTCCACAAAATCCCCGATTTTCACGCCTTTGCCCAAATAGGTTTTAGGGCGAAGATGGGCGAACGGGCCCACTTTGACATCGTCTTCGAGCGTACTGTCCGTGATCTGAGACGCGACAATTTTCACATTGTTCCCAATTTGTGTATTCCGAATGATGCATAAGGGACCAATATGGCAATCCTCGCCGATGACGGTTCCCGCGTGCAGGTGCGTGTTCGGGTAGATCGTCGTATCCTGTCCAATGCTTACATCGGCGTCAATATAGGTACTGCTCGGATCGGGAATCGAAACGCCCGCCAGCATCAAGTCAGTCAGAATTCGCTCTCGCAGATGCGCTCCGGCTTCTGCCAACTGCACCCGATTGTTGATCCCCAGCACCTCACGGACATCGGAGGTGGGTATGGCTTCGATGCTCGCGCCCTGCCCTACTAAAATTCCGATTGTGTCTGTCAAATAGTACTCGTTCTGTGCATTATTCGGCGTCACATTGGCGAGAGATTCCCACAGTGCCTGCCCCTGAAACGCATAAAACGACGGAAACCACTCTTTGATCGCCTTTTGTTCGAGAGTGGCGTCTTTTTCTTCGATGATACGTGCAACTGAACCGTCCGCGTTGCGGATCACACGTCCATATCCCGTAGGATCGTCCAAAATTGCAGTGAGCAGTGTCGCCTGTGCCTGTTTTACGTGGTGATGTGCGAGTAATGCCGAAAGCGTTTCCGTTCGCAATAATGGTGCGTCACCGGCGATAATGAGAATGGTTCCCTGCCAATCGCCGAGAAGAGACTCCGCCGCTTTCGCCGCGTCTCCGGTTCCGCGCTGTGTCTCTTGGAGAGCATATTCCACGCTGTCACCGAGTCCCGCTTTAACGGCTTCCGCCTCATGCCCGACAATCACGACGATTCGCTCCGCCCCCGCATTTCTGCACGCCCGAATAATATGCGCGGTCATCGGCAAGCCGCAAACGGGATGCAATGGCTTCGGGATTTTCGAGCGCATCCGCGTGGATTTGCCCGCCGCCAGAATGATCGCGGCGATAGGAACAGGACGGGTTTCGGGCAATTCTGCGGCGGCAGAACTCATGTGGGAAAATCTCCAGATAGTCGGAAGCAAAAGGCGGCGCGACGCTCTGCGCCCTACCCTTCCATTATAGACACCAGAGCGAAATGAGTCAAGCAGAAATCTGTGCGAAAACGAGGAATCTGCTAAAAAATGAGTCAGGAAGCGTACCGAAGAATAAATTCTCCGGCAGTTCAACTTGAATTAAACTTCTTGTCTCAGTGCTTTTATTTGCAGGTGGTCTGCTCGTGACCGGGTACAAAAACGTACCCGCCTAAAAAACAGGCGTCCTGCGGACGCACAAACTGTAAGGTTGTCGCCTTCCCATAACACGAACTGCG
>CAZPZP010000080.1:0-10331 GCA_964591025.1 uncultured Chthonomonadaceae bacterium | reverse complement strand
TGAATTTCTCTGCTGGGGGCGTTCCGCCGTGCCGTGCTTCGCACTCTCAAGGCAGAACATTCTCACGTCACGCTTTTACGCTCATAGAACTGCTCGTCGTGATCGCGATCATTTCGATTTTGGCGGCGATTCTTTTTCCTGTCTTTGCACAGGCGCGAGAAAAAGCCCGACAAACGACCTGCGTCTCGAACGTGCGCCAGATTTCGCAAGCCTTTGTGATGTATCAGCAGGATTACGATGAAGGTTTTCCACAACTGTTTTATACGGGCGAAGCGGGGCGCACTCAGCCAAACAACTTCGGGCTATATCGCTGGTCATGGCTGGTTCAGCCGTATGTACGCTCGTTCGATGTGTTCTTCTGCCCGACGGATACCAACGGCGCAGACCTCCGCAAAAAGACGAATCCCAACTTCGGTTACAACTTCGGACTGCTGCCGAGTTACGGCTACAACGCGCATTATTTGTCTCCCGGCGAAGACCCGTATCTGCCCGATCATCCCGAATTTGCGCCGATTGGAGCCGCCGCCGTGACCGCGCCCGCCGAAACGGTTCTGCTGGCAGAAAGCACTTGGTTTTCGCCTCCACGTCGCGGTTTGCCGCCGAACACGCCACAAGTCGGATTCTATCGCGTGTATCCGCCGTCGCAATGGGCGGGTTCCGTGCCGCTCGACGGCTTGAGTTACGGACACGTTTGGTTTCGCCATCACAATCGTTTTGCGACGACGGCGTTTGCCGATGGACACGTCAAGGCGATGACCGCCGAAGCACTCAAAAATGAAGCCCTGTGGAGAGCCGCCAAGTGAAGCCCTCACCGCGATTGATTATTGCTTTGATCGGCGTGATTGTTGTCGCGCTTTTTATCACTTATCGTTTGTTGCGTCCGCCGGAGATGCCCAAAATCGCGCCCGGTTCCAATGCCCGAACCGTAGACGCACCTGACCATTAGATTCTGACCCCTCCCTAACCCTCCCCTTCGTAAGAGGAGGGAGCAGAGTAGTTCCCCCTCCTTACGGAAGGAGGGGGTTAGGGGGTGGTTCACTCGACCTTGTGAAAGGAAAATTTCCATGCAAATTATTCGCTCGACAGGCACACGCCTTCTCACGCTCGGAATGCTGTCTTGGGCAGCAGTGATGCCCGCTTCTGCCCATTTTCTGTGGGCGCAGATCGTTCCCGGCAGCAAGCCGACCTTGCAGCTTCGCTTTACTGAACTGCCGCAGGAAAAAACCCTCCCGGCTCTTCTCACTCGGCTTGCACCGTCGCGAACATGGTGTCCGACAAAGGACAAACTTGCTCTGCACACCGCTGACGGACTGCGCGAGGCAGTCTTGGACTCCGACGCCAAAATTGCGGCAGCCGAACAAATTTGGGGCGTATTAGATAAGTCGAAAGAGGGACGCGGCGTTTTCCTCCTGCACTACTCGGCAAAAGCGGCGCAGGAACTTTCTGCCGCCAACCAAAAAGCCGGTCTGCCTGTGGAAGTGTTCGCGGAAAAAGACGGAGATCGCTATCTGCTCAAGGTGACACGGAACGGCAAACCCGTTGCCAATGCCGAGGTCATCGTCGTTCGCCCCGGCAATCAGAATCTGCTGGCACTCAAAACCGACTCCAAAGGCACAGCCCGATTCCAGAATGAGGAGAACGGACAAATCGGAATTCGGGCGATGGTCGAGGACAAAACGGCGGGCGAATATGAGGGCAAGGCATACCCGCTTGTACGCCACTATAGCACGCTGACATTCCCGACGACAAGCACAAAACTTGCTTCCAACGAAACCACTGCGCCCACCAATCCGAAGGCGAACGCCGAAGCCTATACCCTGCTGAAAAGCGCACATGACCGCCGCTATATCGTGCCGTCGAGTACGGGCGATATTTCTGGCAAGTTCAATTTCAACGACAACGGCAAACTCTCTGCCGGAACCTTCTCCTACTCCACCGAAACAGGCGTCGCGATCAAGGCAGAAACGGCATCCGAAGCGGGGATCGACTGGCTGCGCGGGCAGCTCAGCAACTTCTTCGCGCATCGGCGCGGCGGTGACTTCGCCAAAAGCTCCGACGGCAAGCAAGCCTTGTCCCTCTCCGGCGTCTCCGATGACAGCCCGCTTGGGCGTCAAATCGCGCTCAATGACGATTTTCAGTCACACTATCGCGTCAAAGATCGCACCGTCACCGAAGTCACGCGCACGATGGGGGATATGCGGTTTACGGTCACGGTCTTGGATACCGACACAGTGGACGGCGGAAGGTATCTGCCGCGCCATTTCGTCGTGACCTATTTCGACGCCAAAACCGGTAAACTCCAGCGCACCGAGAGTTTTTCGGACAAATTTGTTCAGCAAAACGGGCTGTGGTTCCCGTCGGCGCGGCGCGTCATTCTCGCGGAAAACGGCGTCAATCTGATCCGCAGTTTCGAACTCTCCGACCTTGCAATCACCACAACAACCGCCGCGAAATAACCGCATTGTCTCTCCCTGTGTCTCGCTTAGGGCGCAGGGAGAAACCTGTTCTGCCCCTGTTCCGTTCAACTTGCGCCCCTAATAGAGAAATCGCTTAAACTCCGTACATTCGCCAGCGCGGAGGTTTTAAACCCCTGTCTGAAATGGCGTTCCGCCAAGCATCCTTCGGACGCGACAATCCAGAAGTTTAGCAGCCCCGCATGAGATCAATAAGGGACTCTCAAGCATTAAACTGTTCTACTGCATTGGCGGGTACTGAAAGTACCCGCCTCGGTGTCCTTCGGACGAGCGTCCTACCGGACGCAGAAGGCAGCACCGGAACGATTTTTTGTTGAGACTCCCTGACACCGCAGCAATGCCCTCCGGCACACATTTTGTGACATGAATTCCTGAAAAACTGTCACGAAAAATAAAAATCCTGTCATAATGGGTGTGTACTGTAGACTATCAACGGGGAAGGCAGAGTACGAACTTATGGCAGAGAACGCAGATGTGCGACGGATTCGCCTTTTGGAACTCTTGGCGGCGAGCGATGAACCGCAAAGTTTAGAGTCGCTCGCGGATCATATGGAGTGTGATACCCGAACGATTCGGCGCGATTTGGATTTGCTGCAACGACTGTTGCAAAATGTACAGGGCTTGGAAGTGCGGCGCGGCAGGGTAATGGTGGCGCGTTCCGGCTACAGTCCCGGCTACTTCACGGCACAACTGGGCAAAAATCTGGCGGTCAAAGAGGCGATTGCGCGGCAAGTGGTTGCCACTCTTGCGGACGATTTGGCGGTGGCTCTTACTGCGGGCAGCACTCCCTATGCCATTGCCCGTGAAATGCGCCGAAGCGTTGTTGAGGAAGGCAAGCCGCAAAATTTGATCGTCTTTACGAATAGCGTTCCGGCTCTTCAAGAACTCATCGCGGCAGGAATTTCGGCGGGAGTCTTGGGAGAAATCTATGATCCCGAAGACTGCAGTTTTCATACGCCGGAGTTTCGCAGTGCTTTTCAGCCGAGTGTGGCGATTGTCGGAGCGAGCGGCGTTCTGATGACGGTGAGCGGGGCGGGGGCGTCGCTGGAACTGTATTCGCATCGAGCGGAAGAGGCGGCTTTCATGAAACTGTTGCTGGCACACGTCCCTGAAGTCGTTGTCGCGGTAGACAGCACAAAAATTGGCAAGCGGCATCCGTGGAATTTCGGCGGCACTGTCCTGCATGGAAAGACGGTGCGCCTTGTCACTGATAATCTGACGAGGGAGCAGTCGCAGGAGTTTGCAGAACTCACTCCGCGTTTCGCACGGCACGGAATGACTCTGATTGTGGAAGCGGCAGACACGCCGCCAAAAAAATAACGCTGCAACCGTTTCGGCGGCAAGACTTTGACAAGACTTTTCGGGAGAACAAAGAACCATGTGCGGAATTACAGGTTATATTGGACAACGCTCGGCGGTTGAGATTGCTGTAACTAATCTCAAGCGTCTGGAATATCGCGGCTACGATTCGTCGGGAGTGGCATATCCCAACTGTTCCGAGGTCAAGATTGTGCGGGCAAAGGGCAAAATCGCCAATCTCGAAATGCTGCTGGCGGATGCCTTTCCTGAAGCGAAAGTTGCCATCGCTCACACGCGCTGGGCAACGCACGGCAGACCGTGCGAGGAAAACGCCCATCCGCACAAAGACAGCACGGGGCGGATCGCGGTTGTCCACAACGGAATCATCGAGAACTATGCGGAGCTGCGGCGTGAACTCAAAGCCGCCGGTCATGTATTTCTCTCAGAGACGGATACCGAAGTGATCGCGCACCTGATCGAGCGGGCAATGAAGGACGGCGAACCGACGGCTGCCGATGCCGTGCGCCATGCCCTACGGCGGTTGACGGGGGCATTTGCGGTGGCGGTGATCTCGCAGGACGCGCCCGACACGGTGTTTGTCGCTCGCAAAGCTTCGCCGCTTGTGATTGGGTTGGGTGAGGGTGAGAATTTTCTTGCGTCGGATATTCCGGCGGTGATGCGATTTACGCGGCGGGTAATTCTCATGGAAGACGGCGATTTTGCGACGATTACGGCAAAAAGTGTCGAGCTGACGGATTTGCATGGCAGTCCCATTGAGCGCACCGTCACCGATGTGACTTGGGACGACGAGGCGGCGGAAAAAGACGGTTATCCGCACTTCATGCTGAAAGAGATTCACGAGGGAGCGCGAACGGTTCGGGCGACGCTTGCGGGACGTCTCAGTGAAACCTCGAACACGGTCAAACTGCCGGATTTGCCGTTTTCCGCTGAAAAATGGGCGCAGTTCCGGCGCATCGCGATTGTCGGCTGCGGAACCGCATACCATGCGGGCGTGGTCGGCAAGCGGGTCTTCGAGCAATTGCTGCGCCGTCCGGTCAGTGTTGAAGTGGCGAGCGAGTTCCGTTACAGCGATCCGTTGGTAGATGCCGAAACCCTCGTGGTGTTGATCTCGCAATCGGGCGAAACGGCGGACACGCTCGCTGCCATGCGCGAAGCCAAAGCCAAAGGCGCGACTGCTCTTGCCGTTGTGAATGTGGTCGGCTCGACACTGGCGCGTGAAGCAGACGCTGTATTATTCACCCAAGCCGGTCCCGAAATCGGAGTCGCCTCTACCAAAGCCTATCTCGCTCAACTTACCGCCCTAACGCTGTTGGGTTTGACATTGGCGCAAATGGAGCAGGGCGACTCAGCATTCGGCGACTTGGCGGCGGCACTGCGCGAAATCCCGACATTGATTGAGAAGTGTCTGGCGCAGGAACCCGAAATTTCCGTGCTTGCCGAATCGCTGGCACAGCATTCGTGTTTCTTCTTTTTGGGACGCGGTTACGACTTCGCGGCGGCATTGGAGGCGGCTCTCAAACTCAAGGAAATCTCGTATATCCACGCCGAAGCCTATCCCGCTGGCGAGATGAAGCATGGACCTCTGGCACTGGTAGAACCCGGCGTCGCGATTGTCGGCTTCTGCACCCAACCTGCCACCAACGAAAAAATGGTCAGCAACCTCAAAGAAGTTAAGGCGCGGGAAGGAACCGTGATCACTGTTATTCGCGAAGGCGATACCGCTCCCGACTGCGCCGACGCCGTGATCACTATTCCGCAAACCCACGACGCCCTGATGCCGCTTGTTAGCATGGTTCCGATGCAGTTGCTGGCGTATCATGTGGCGCGGATACGCGGCTGTGAGATCGATCAACCGCGCAACTTGGCGAAAAGCGTCACCGTCGAATAGAACAGGTGAGAGGGGGAATCTGATCCACGAAACACACGAAATAAACGAGAAAAGTAACTCTTCAGGCATGAAACTGGGTCGTCAGCGAATGGAGGCGGGGGAGGCATTGGCAGGAGACCTGCGGCGCAACAACGGACGCTCGCAGAGATAGAAAAATCCATAAGATGCAATGAGCGTTAGAGGAACGGCGAAAATCAGGAGAAGAAGAAACGCCTTGAGATTGGAATCTGTCAACGGCAGGACGCCATACAGCCAAAACACGCGCAGCAAAGGCACATGAATCAAATACAGGCTATAGGCAAACGTGCCGACAAAAACGAGTGGTTTCCATGAAAACAGTCGGGCGAGCGTTCCGGCGGGGCGCGTCGTGACCAGAATCAGCAGACACGATGCCCAAACGCCGACAACATAATCGGTGTTGTGAACAGTCCACGGGCGGATTTTTGCCAAAACAAGCAGGACGAGAGTCAAGAAGAGGAAAAGCGGCAGAACCAAGGGCGATTCGCGTATCTTTTGGAGTTTCGGATCGGGCGAAGACGCGATGCCCGCCGCGAGCGTTCCCATGACGAATAAACCCAGAAACTGCGGCGAAATTCCGTGCATCGCGACGTTGAGTTCCGTCTCCTGAAGCAGCAGAAACAGTGCCGCCGACGCGAACACCGTGATCAGCGTCGTACTCCACGCGCCGATATATCCCCAGCCGCGCACGATCAATGGAAACAGAAAATAGATGCGCCACTCTACGGAGATCGTCCACAATGCCCCGTTGCAGCTGAAGAGCCAACCGGGCAAGGCATCTTGAAGCAGCAGCAGATGCGCGAGAACACTCGGCAGCGATGGAAGGCTTTCGGCAGGACGCCCGCCCGGAAACTTCGTGATCACAGAGCCGATGACGAGGGACAACAGCACGGCGGCATAGTAAGGCGGAAGAATTCGGCGGGCGCGACGGGCATAGAACCCTTTGGCTCCGCCGCGCAGTTCCCCGCCACTTTGCACTACGGGAAGCATCAGGCAGAATCCCGATAGCGTGATAAACAGACCGACGGCGAAATGCCCGAACAGATAAAACCCTAACCCCGCTTGCAGCCACGCATGATGCACCAACACATAAAACGCCGCCGCGCCCCGCACGCCGTCCAACGCTTGCAGGTGAAAAGCAGAGGGTTGTCGGGTTTGCGGGGCGTTATTCATACGTTCGTTACACTCTCAGGAGGTAGAGCGGCGCGTTAAGGGTCAGGGTGTTTCCTCATCATTGGAAACCGATTCCGAATGGGGAGCCGGTGATTCTTCGTCTGAATCGAGGAAGATTCGATCAGGAGTGGGAGCCGTTTCGCCGGGAACCGTCGGCAGTTTCGAGAGATTGAGACGACGCGCACCCGCCCAATGCTTCTTATGGTAGCCAACATCAATACGGCTCAATCGCACGCCTTTGCCGCGCCCTGCCGCATGAACAAAATGATTCTCGCCGATATAAATTCCGACGTGCGACAGTCCACGCCGATACGTGTTCTTGAAAAAAACGAGATCGCCGGGCTGCAAGTCTTGGGGTTTGACAGGCGTTCCCACATGATACTGAGCGCGAGCGGCACGCGGAAGCAAAATCCCCCACTTTGCACAGACCGCCTGAACCAAGCCGGAACAGTCTACTCCCGTTCGCAAATTCGTGCCGCCCCAGCGATAGGCAACGCCACGAGAGGAGAGCGCAGTTTTCGCCAAAGGGTAGCCACGTGAACTGCGGTCGGGCTGCGGGATAACGGGAGCGGGTTTGGGCTTCTTTGTGGGCGGGTTTGCGGAGACGGAGGGGATAGGGATAAGAGACGACGCAGTAAACACAGTGACAGCGGTCACTGCGAGAAAAAATTTCAACTTCAAAATGGATGGTTCCTTTTCTTACTTTTGCCTGTCGTGACCATCCTGAGACCGACTGACACCCTAATTATACCAGTTTGACGCCGAATCTTCACTCCGATTTTGCTTTCTTTTCATTTCGTTTGCCGTTGTGTTCTTTCGTTTTGGCGGGTATGCTTATGGTTGTCTCTCATTATTTTGTCTCACCGAGGAGAAATTTTTCCAATGCCCAAGTCCATTTCCATTCTGCCCGACGAAGTCCGCCAACGCGGGCGCGTTGAACTCACGCCTATTCCGGTCAATCAGTACAGCCGCTTGCTTGTCGATGAGTTGGATCGCTTTGCCGCCGAAGATTTGATTCGTATCCACCGCGATATGATGATCATTCGGGCGTTCGAGACGATGCTCAATGACATCAAACTCAAAGGGAACTATCAGGGCATCGAATACAACCATCGGGGTCCCGCGCACTTGTCGATTGGGCAGGAGGCGTCGGCGGTTGGACAGGCGTTTCTGCTCGACAAGGACGACCATATTTTCGGAAGTCACAGAAGTCACGGCGAAATTCTGGCAAAAGGGCTGTCCGCGATTGAAAAACTGGACGACGACACGCTCCTCGACATCATGAAATCGTATATGGACGGAGCCTTGCTGAGAGTTGTGGAGACTTCCCTTAAAGGAGAAGCCAAAGCGGACAGCGGGGAACTCTCGGCGAACAGTGTGAAGCATCTCGCCATCGAATTTCTGTTGTACGGCGCACTTGCGGAAATCTTCGGGCGCGAATATGGGTTCAACAAAGGAATGGGCGGCTCCATGCACGCCTTCTTTACGCCCTTTGGAATCTATCCGAACAACGCTTTGGTTGGCGGCTCGGCAGATATTTCCGTCGGGGCGGCTCTCTACAAGCGCGTGAACCACAAAAAAGGCATCGTGATCTGCAATATCGGCGATGCCTCGGCGTCCTGTGGTCCCGTTTGGGAGGCACTTTGCTTTGCCACGATGGAACAGTTCAAAACGCTGTGGGATGAGGCGCACCGGGGCGGGCTTCCTCTCATCATGAACTTCGTCAATAACTTCTACGGAATGGGCGGTCAGCCTGTGGGAGAGACCGGCGGCTTCGGGGTGTTGGCACGCATGGGCGTCGGACTGAATGCCGAACAGATGCACGCCGAGCGGATAGACGGCTACAATCCTCTTGCCGTTATTGATGCCATTGCCCGCAAAAAAGAGATCATCGTGCGCGGTGACGGTCCCGTTTTAATAGACACCGTGACCTATCGTTACAGCGGTCACAGCCCTTCCGATGCGTCTTCGTACCGCGAGAAGTCCGAGATAGAGCAGTGGCAGCAAGTCGACTCTCTTGTGACGTATGCGCGAGATTTAATTGACGCCAAACTCTGCTCCGTGACCGACTTGGAAACCATTCAAGCGGGCATTGACGGCGCGATTTTGCGTGCCTATAAGCGTGCCAGTGACCTTGAGATTTCCCCGCGTGCCGATCTGTACGCTGTCGGCGGTCTGCTGGAACAAACAATGTTCTCGAACGGTTCCGTCGAGTCCTTCGATACCGAGCGCGAACCCGAATTGTTGACTCCCGTCGAAGAGAATGCCCGCGTACAACAGTTGGCGGGGCGCAGTCGTTCCGGTTTGGACACGGAAGGCAAGCTACTGCCCAAGTCGCGCTGTATCGGTATTCGTGACGCGCTGTTCGAAGCCATTCTGCACCGTTTTACCATCGACTCTACTCTCGTCGCATACGGTGAGGAGAACCGGGATTGGGGCGGGGCGTTCGCGGTCTATCGCGGCTTGACCGAGTTGCTGCCCTATCATCGCCTGTTCAACAGTCCTATCGCCGAGGCGTCCATCGTAGGAACGGCAGTCGGTTATGCGCTGGCAGGAGGGCGCGTTCTCGCCGAATTGATGTACTGCGATTTCATGGGGCGGGCAGGAGATGAGATATTCAATCAGCTTGCAAAGTGGCAGAGCATGAGCGGCGGAATGCTGAGAATGCCTGTGGTCTTGCGTGTGTCCGTCGGGAGCAAATATGGGGCGCAGCACAGTCAGGATTGGACGGCTCTTGTCGCTCATATTCCCGGCTTGAAGGTTGTTTTTCCTGCCACGCCGTATGATGCAAAGGGTTTGATGAACGCGGCACTTGCTGGAACTGATCCGGTGATCTTCTTCGAGAGCCAACGTATTTATGATCAGACCGAGTTGTTTTATGGCACGGACGGCGTGCCAAGCGGATACTATGAGGTTCCCTTTGGTGTCCCCGATGTGAAGCGTGAAGGCAGTGATATAACCCTCTTGACTGTGGGGGCGAATCTGTACCGCGCCCTCGATACCGCCAAACGCCTTGAAGCAGAGTTTGGTATGAGTGCGGAAGTGATAGACGCCCGCTCACTGGTTCCCTTCGATTATGCGCTGGTTCTCGAAAGCGTCAAGAAGACGGGGCGTATCGTCCTTGTCTCCGATGCGTGCGAGCGCGGCAGTGTCTTGCAGACATTAGCCGCCAAAATCACGCAGTTGGGGTTCGACGATTTGGACGCGCCGCCTGTTGTTGTGGGAGCGCGAAACTGGATCACGCCCCCGGACGAGATCGAGGACAGTTTCTTCCCCTTCGAGAACGATATATTGGACGCCATTCATACCTATATCCAGCCTCTTGACGGCTATACTCCTTCTCGCGACGGCAATACCGCCGAACTGTTGCGCCGAAGCCGCGAAGGTGTGTAAAAGCGGAAGCCTCATTCTCTCCTGAAACGCTTTAGGGACTTTCAATGATTAAACCGTTCCATCGC
>CAZPZP010000079.1:0-10409 GCA_964591025.1 uncultured Chthonomonadaceae bacterium | reverse complement strand
AACGAGACCTGCACGAGAAATTCATTTCGCTGTACTCTTACAAGAGGTCTATTGACTTCTCCCATTGGTGTAAGGGACTTTCAAAGATTAAACCGTTCCGTTCTTGCATGGTGCGTCCGGCAGGACGCTCGTCCGAAGGACACCGAGGCGGGTACTTTCAGTACCCGACAATGCGATGGAACGGTTTAATCATTGAAAGTCCCTAAGTGCAGAAGTAGTTGCGGTTTATATCTCTTCGGTTGTTCCAGCGACACTGTTACCAAGCGACATCCTCCTCGATCCGCAGACACCCGAATACGCCTCAACCAACTTAAAAGTCGTTTCCCTACTTCGCCTTCACAAACTGGCAACCCTTCACAGCAGTATCGTACAGCGTTATCTCGGCTCTCTTTCAACATCATCACTGCAAGAGGTGAGTTGATAATATGTTCGCGAGTTGGTGAGGACCGTGCAATGCGGAGGCTCCGCTGCTCGAAGAGGTTGTTCGCCGTGCGAAAAGTCACGGCTTAGAAGTGGTCATGATCAATGTGTGGGAACACGTCAACCCGGAAGACGAAGCGAAACACTTCTGCTCGATTCATAAACTTGTCTGCCCGGTTCTGCTCGACGAGGAAGGCGAATATATGAGGCGGTTGGGTCTGCGCGGCGTTCCCATCAATATCGTGGTCAACAAAAAGGGAATTGTCAAAGCGGTGGGAATGACAACGCCGGATGTTGCTGAATCGCTTCCGTCAACTCATCAATGCGTTTGTCCTGTTCCTTGTCATGCTGGCGGACTTCCGCAATGTCTGCTTTACGCTGCTGCATATCCCGCGCAATGGCAAGAATTTGTTTACCGACATCAGCGATTTGTTTCCACATGAATTACGCCGACCTGCCTAACGCTTCGAGTTGGACACGCAAACGCACCAAAACACTGTCGGTATGATCTGTAATGATTTTCGATTCGGCTTTTAAGCGATCAATGGTGATCTGATCACGTTGCATCATGCCGCGCAGTTGATCAATCTCAGCTGCAACTGATACAAGGTATGTGGCTGTGTCACTATCTGTCTGTGGCACAATATCTACGGCTGTCATATCTGACATGGCTTCTTCCTCCAAAATAATTATATCATAATTGCCTCTTTCTGTACAGGAGAAATGATACTCACCAATGGAATCAAGAATGTGTTAAGCCGTGCAGAAGGCGATAGCGTCCGTTGGTTTCGAGGAGTTCATCATGGGTTCCGCGCTCTACGACTTGCCCTGCATCTAAAACCACAATCTGATCGGCGTTGCGAATGGTTGTCAGTCTATGCGCGATAACCAACGTGGTACGCCCTCGCATCAATCGCTCCAACGCTTCTTGAACCAACCGCTCCGACTGCGTATCGAGAGCGGAAGTCGCTTCATCCAACACCAGAATACGCGGGTCTTTGAGAATGGCGCGGGCAATGGCGACTCGCTGCCGCTGTCCACCGGAAAGTGTGATGCCGCGTTCGCCGAGAACCGTCTCATAACCCTTCGGCAGACCGATGACAAATTCCTCGACGTTGGCGGCTTGTGCGGCGATCTCCACTTCCGCATCTGTCGCCTCCAATCGCCCATATCGGATATTTTCGCGTATCGATCCGTTGAACAGAATCGGCTCCTGCGGAACCAACCCGATATTCTCGCGCAACGCTTGCCGCTGAATGCGGTCTATCGGAACACCTTCTATCCGAATGCACCCGCCCGTTGGTTCATAAAAGCGATACAACAGCAGGGCGAGCGTGGTTTTGCCCGCGCCGCTCGCCCCGACCAATGCGGTCACTTTGCCCGCAGGAATCTCTGCTGTCAGCCCATTCAGAACGGGCGTTTCGGGATTGTACGCGAACTCCAAATTCTCGAAAACAACGCGCCCAGTGCCTTCGGGAAATGGCAGAGCATCGAGGGCATCGGGAGCCTCCGGCGTATCGTCCAAAATCATAAACAGCCGATCCGCCGCGCCGAGTGCCCTTTGAAGTCGCCCATAGAGGCTCGCCAGCGACGCCATTGGACCGCTGATAATCATGATCGTCATAAAGAACGCCAAGAGCGAACCCGCCGAGATCTGCCCCATCAGCACACTGCGCCCGCCATACCAGATCACGCCCAACAGCACCAGCGTAAACCCGACACCGGCAAACGTCCCAATCGCGCCCTCGAACACACTGGCACGCATTCCTAACTGAAAAACGCTCTGTAATTTTTCGCCGGCTTTGGCGTTCTCGTGTGCTTCCCGCGCAAATGCCTTCACCAGTCGGATATTGGCAAGGCTTTCGGTCATCGTTCCCATCGTCGCGGAAAGGGCATCCAGACTTTCGCGAGTCAGTTTGCGGAGGCGCATCCCGCACACAATCAAGACGGCGAGAACGGAAGCAAGCAGCGATACCACAACGCCCGTCAATCGCCAATCGATCAGGAGTGCCAGCGACAGACCACCGATCAGAGTGACCAGATTGCCGACCAAGCGCACAATATCGCCGGTCAGTGTCTCTTGCAGCAGTGTGACATCGTTAGAGAGGCGGGAAGTGAGATCGCCAGAGCGCGTGCGATCAAAAAACGCGACGGGCAGACTTTGCAGATGAGCGAACAATTTTGCACGCAGTCCGGCGACGATTTTGTTACCCGCATACGCCACCATCAAATACTCGCCAAATCCCAAAACCGTGCTGACAAGAAGCAACCCGATCAGTTGAAAGGCGAGGCGATCCAAGGAACCGATTTGGCGCGTTTTGAGGACGTGATCGAGTTCGTTGCGAGCGGCAAGGGGCAGATACAGCGAGACTCCTGTCGAGATCAGCATCAGGATTCCCGCACTCAGTAGAAGTTTCCAATAGGGTTTGGCGAGTGCCAGAAGCCGTCGTACCGCGCCCCAAGTCAGCGGCATTTTTTCGGCGTGTTCGTCTGTCTTTTCTGTCTCCATCGTACTCTACTCTACGAACAGAATGGAGCCGGGGTTTTGCTTAAAATGTGTGCAGCGATATTCTGAATGACTCCTCGTCCTATTGTGTAAATCAAGTCGTTTTGGGGCGTATACGAACCAAGCCGGGAGAAATTGCGGTGAAAGCATTGGACATTTCTCCTCCATGCAAAGCGAAAGCGTCCGCAACAATTTTGGCTCTTATCGCAGAACTGAGTCCTTGCAGCCGCACCAAAACTACTCCCAAATGAACCAACCCTTGACGGTAAACAAGCTCGCCGAAATCTTTGTCTTCCGTGACGAGCAGAGCATTGTGACTGTTAGCGCGTTCCAAGACAATCTCATCCGCAATGCCCGGTTCCATCTCGGCGACATAAAGAACCGAATGCCCGTCTTGCCGCAGTTGAGCGACGATATTGCTGTCTAAGCATTCATCTGCCAGAAGGTTCATGAAAATCCTCAGTAAGTAGAGGGATAAACCACATCGGCACGCAACGCTTGTGCAGCAAACTCAAGCGCGGCGAAGATAGTAGGTCGCGTCAGGCGCGGATATGCCTCCAGGAGTTGCTCAATGGTTTCTCCTGCAGCAAGTCTTTCGAGAATGGACTCGACTGTAATACGCGTTCCGGCAATGACCGGCTTGCCCATCATAATATTCGTATTCGATTGAATTAATTCTGTGTTCATGTGTGTCCTATAGAAGAGTGAGGCGTGAAAGGTTGCGCCTCACTCTGATTATACCGCATACCGCACTGACTGACGATTGTGTTTTTTGTGGATCAAGAGTGCGCCAAGACCGCTTCAATTTGTGAGCGATAATGCTCCAAGTCGGGAACGGGCAAGTCGGGGATTTTGGCGGCATCGTCCCAATGGCGCAGGGTTACAGCATCACGAAAATGAGGATTTTGCTCGAACGCCGCGACCTCTTCTGCCGCGAACACTCCGCCCTGCAATTGCAAACTCAATTTCGACGCCTCCGAAAGTGCCTCGTAGTAGCCGGGTTCTGTGGCACACAAGTAGCGTTTGGCGTCAACGTGCATTCGTATCGGCTCCGTCACATTCTGCCCAAAATACTGTTGAAGCCAAACCGCACCGTGATCTTCGTGCCGGGCATCCACGCCTTGCTGGGCAATATCTTCGGGCGAATCGTCCACCAAATGCCCAATGTCGTGAAGCAATGCCGCCACAACGAGCGCGTCATCACTTCCCGCGTGTTCAGCAAGATATGCCGCTTGCAGGGCGTGTTCGGTTTGGGTCACATCCTCGCCATAGTAGGCGGCTTGTCCCGATTTTGCGAAGAGGGCAATGATTTGTTCGGTGATCGTCATGGTTTTTGTCCTTCCAAAGTGAGAACGGGCGCGGTTTTTGTTGCGGTATGACGCGCAAAATAGACGGCACAGGGAATCAGGCAGATCGCACACAACACGCCTACTCCCGTACTCAACATCAAGAAAAAGCCGAGAAATTCGCCTTTCGGTGCGAACAGATTTTTGGCGAACATCACCGCCACATAGCCCAAATAGCCCCAAGAATCGACCAGATAGATGAGATAGCCGACATTGCCTTTATCGCGAGTCATTGCCAGTAATCGCTCGAACAGTGCCGTCTGTACGATAACATACGGAAAATACAGACCCAAGCCAAGCGAGACCATAAAGGCGAGCGGGGACAGAGCATTCAACCTCAACCCAATCAGTGCCGCACCGAGAAGGAGTGTGCCGACAAACGCCAAACCAAGACCCGCAAAAAACGCCCTGCGGTTGTTACGAATTAGCACCATTGAGCCAGTAACCAGCAGAACGATCAGCCCAACCCAGAGTTCAGATTGAGCATAAACGCCCGGCTGCTTGGAAACGCCTAAACCGCGCCAAATCTCCGGTGCGAAGTCGGCACGAACACTGCGAAGCACGGTGACGAGGAGATAGACAATCGTGATCAGTACAATTCCCACGGCATAGCGTCGGAAAAATGCCCAGCGGTCTTCGCTCTCCATGGGAACGCGCTCAGTTCGTGCCGCAATATCGGCGGCGGTAGGCGCGGGAATTCGGGACAGCATCGCAATGAAACCCAACAGAGGCAACAGGAAAATCAACCCCGTCAGAAACGGCATCCAGTAAACAGAAACGCCCTGTTCCAGCAACGCCCCGCCGACGGACTTCACTACGCCGTCCGCCACAATGAAACTGGTGCAGAGCGATGCGGTCAAAATCTCCGTCTGCTGCCGCCCTTCCAAAAAGCCCAAGACGATCCCGAACACCATGCCGAGCGGCAAGCCGTTGAGAAATAGACACACAAAGTTATAGGGCGGGGGAACCAACCCGAAAAGGAGCAGAGCGAGTTCTGCCAGCCCGATCAAAAGCAGAAACGTCCGAATCCGCTGAGGAGGGCGCATCTCGGCGATTACTTTGATCCCGATGAACTTCGAGAGGGTATAGCCCAAAACCTGTGCTGTCACCAGAACGGTTTTGTAATCCAAGCCCGCCAACGTCACGCCGTCGTAGGTTGCCGCAGTGAACGGCTTGCGGAACGCATACATACAAAAGTACGCGCCGAAGGCGGCAAACGCACACCACAAAGACAGCGCGACGGAACCGAGGGGTTTGAGCGATTTCGGGGCGCGTGTGACTCTCTTGCCGAGACGGTCAGGCATAGTATACTCTCCTCGATAATCTCCTCTCCGTTGGTTTTGCGAAGAAATCACCCTACGTGCCAATAATCTAAAACCCTGCCAGACTGAGGCTTTTGCTGCCTTCTGACTTTCCAAATTTCCGTTAAGAAAGTGTCTGTGCGGTTTATTTTAGCATCACTCTTGACAAAATGCGCCCTTCTCTTGTAAACTCTTCTTCAATCCTAACTAATCTGATTGATTTAGTAAACTATTATTTAAGCAATGGCACAAACGACCAAAACTTTCGGGCAGGGCGCAGATTGGCGGCGACATTGGGGGTGGAGCATCAAACCCCTGTCGGCGTTCGTGTTGCTGCTTGCCATTGCAGTGATTTATGGCGGCGCACCGCCCGAAACCTCACAGGGCAAAACCCGTCTGCGTCTTGGCTATTTTCCCAATCTCACGCACGCCCCCGCCCTTGTCGGCACGGCACGCGGAACCTTCGCGCAGGCAGTCGGCGACAAGGTTAATATCGAAACCCGCGTTTTTAATGACGGACCAACAGCGATGGAAGCCCTCCTCGCCGGTGAGATCGATATTGCCTATGTGGGACCCGGACCCGCTATCAACACCTTCCGTAAGTCGCAGGGCAGAGCGTTGCGGATTATCGCCGGTGCTTGCAATGGCGGCGCGTTGTTGATCGCCCGCCCCGAACTCAAAATCGGCGGCATACGCGATTTGGACGGCAAGCGCGTTGGGGTTCCGCAACTTGGCGGAACGCAGGATATTTCTCTGCGTTCGTTTCTTGCTCAAAACGGCTTGGCTCCGCGTGAAAAAGGCGGAACCGTCGAAATCGTCCCTGTCAAAAATCCCGATATTCTGATGCTGTTCAAGCAAAAGCAACTGGATGCGGCGTGGACAGCAGAACCGTGGGCGACCCGTATTATTTTGGAAGCCGGAGCGCAAATCGTTCTGGATGAGCGCGACTTGTGGAAAGACAAAAAACTGATCACAACAGTGATAGTCGCCCGAACCGGCTTTACCGAACAGAAGCCCGAATTGGTTCAAGCCATTGTCAATGGGCATTTACAGACACTCGCGTTTATCAAGTCCAATCCCGCCGCCGCGCAGGAAGCCACCAACGCAGAGATTAAACGTCTGACCGGAAAATTCCTGCCCCAAAATGTCTTGCTCTCTGCATGGCGCAATGTCGAATTTGTCTCCGACCCGAACCCGGCGGGCATCGAACGCTTTGCCGAGATGGCAGTCGAAGCGGGCTACGCCAAAAAAGGCGGCAGCATTCGCGGCATTATCACCGACCAATTTCTGAAAAAGGGCAAGGGGAACTGAACCATGACCGCCCTGACTATTAACGGCATTACCAAAAAATTCGAGGGACGCGGCGGCAGTGTCACCGCGTTGGACAATATCTATCTCGAAGTCCGAACGGGCGAATTCGTGACCCTTGTCGGTCCGTCGGGCTGCGGCAAATCTACGCTGCTCAATATCCTCGCCGGACTCGATAAGCCGACTTCCGGCGAAGTGCGCGAAAACGGCAGTCTGATCACGAAGCCCGGACGAGATCGCAGCGTGGTGTTCCAAGAGGGCGCGTTGTTCCCATGGCTGACCGCCCGCAAAAATGTGGAGTTCGGCTTGAAGCAGATGGGCATGAGGGCGAAAGAGCGAGCAGATCGCGCCGACCGCTTTCTGCACCTCGTTCATCTTTCTCGCTTCGCCGACAGTTTTGTACATGAACTTTCGGGCGGAATGCGGCAGCGAGTGGCGATTGCACGCGCTTTGGCTCCCGATCCCGAAATTCTGCTGATGGATGAGCCGTTTTCGGCGTTGGACGCCCAAACTCGTGACGATCTTTACGTCA
Source organism: uncultured Chthonomonadaceae bacterium (assembly GCA_964591025.1). GTDB lineage: Bacteria > Armatimonadota > Chthonomonadetes > Chthonomonadales > Chthonomonadaceae > CAZPZP01. The sequence goes on along the minus strand of CAZPZP010000079.1, from coordinate 2,996 downwards.
TTTTGCAGGAAATCTGGCAGAACACGGGCAAAACCATCGTTTTCGTCACACATAACGTGCGGGAAGCAGTCTGTTTGGCAGATCGCGTCGTTCTGTTATCAGCGCGTCCCGGCAGAATTCAGTCGGTAGTTCCGATTCAGGTGGCGCGTCCACGCTTTGTGGATGACGCGGCGGTGGCACAGATCGCCCAGCAGATCGCCCACACGTTACGCGAAGGCGTTGCCGCAAGTCGGCAGGAGGAATATGATGCGGATTGGCATCCTGCGGAGCGCGGTGTTCTTCGTGCTGTTGACGGCGTTATGGGCGATTCTATCTAAAGCGAATATTTGGGACGCGACGATGTTCCCCTCTCCGCTCCAAGTTGCTCGCACGCTATGGGACGGCTTGAAGGACGGAACGCTTCTTATTGCGACGGGAACCAGTCTGCGGCGTGTGCTGCTTGGCTATGGGATTTCGCTGCTTGTCGGGGTTCCGCTCGGTATCGCGCTGGCACGCTCGAAGTTTTTAGATGATACCGTCGGGGCGTTGGTCAACGGATTGCAGGCGTTGCCTTCGATTTGCTGGCTGCCGCTGGCGTTGTTGTGGTTCGGCTTGAATGACCGCGCTATTCTGTTTGTCGTTGTGATGGGCGCAGTGCTGGCGATCACCATCTCCGTGCAGGACGGGGTGAAAAATATCCCGCCGGTCTATCTCCGCGCCGCCAAAACGATGGGCGTGCGTCCGTTTTCGTTCTATACCGAGGTGCTGCTGCCTGCTTCGCTTCCTTCGCTCTTGACGGGCGCGAAACTCGGCTGGTCGTTTGCATGGCGTGCCTTGATGTCGGGCGAGTTGCTCTTTGTCAGTCTTGGCTTGGGGCATCAGTTGATGATGGGGCGCGAACTGGCGGATATGAGCCAAGTGATCGCCGTCATGCTGGTCATTATTGCCATCGGGCTGTTGGTTGACCGCGCCATTTTCGGGGTGTTGGAAAAGCAAGTCCGCGAACGGTGGGGATTAGAGGGCTAATATCGCCCAAAGGAAGAAGGAGAAAAGTAGAAATGTCTGTTCTAAAAACGCGCAAAGCGTTCACACTCATCGAATTGCTTGTAGTTATCGCCATTATCGCGATTTTGGCGGCGATCCTGTTCCCTGTGTTTGCACAGGCACGCGAAAAGGCGAGGCAAACCTCCTGCCTCTCGAACACGAAGCAGCTGGGAACCGCCTATATGATGTATCTCCAAGATTACGACGAGACGTTTCCGCCGCACGTCACGGAGCGCACCGCCGACCCCGGCACGCCCGATACGCAACTCGCTCGCGCCCCGTTCAGTTATAAAACCAAACTTGATCCGTATGTGAAAAATCAGCAGATTTACAAATGCCCCTCGGCTCCGGCTTGGCTCGTACCCGTCGCAGGGCGTTGGTTCACGACAGATTACGGCAACAACCATAATGAAGCCAATCTCGTCAATGCCAGTCAACGCGCTTGGTATCAGGCGAATCCCGACTTCGGTTTCAATGAGATGACACCGATAGCCTCGATTGCTTTCCCTGCGAACTTCATTGTTTTAGGTGAAGCGGGGCGTGCCAGTGGTTTGCCGTCTCGCGGTGGAATGTATCCGCAGCCATGGGCGTTCAACGACGCCAACTTGCCGGACACGCAACAGCAAGCCCGGTTCTTGGCGCGGCACAATGGCGGCGGCAATATCAATTTTGCCGACGGTCACGCCAAATGGACAAAGCCGGAGCGGACATGGCGTTCCTATAACGACAACGATTGGCGGCGCAATCCGACCACTCCGTAAGTCTCGGCTCGAAAAACCCACAGCGGACGTTGATTCAAGAATGTCTGCGAAACAAACGACTCGTTTCTCCCGTTAGACATAGGCGTCCTCCACCGGAATGGAGGATGCCTGTTCGGTTATCATTAGACCTCTTGCAAGAGTCCAGCAGAATAAATTCTTCATGCAGGTCTCGTTCCGCCGTGCCGTGCTTCGCACTCGATAGGGAGAGGGAATTTCGTCCGTAGGACGCCTGTTTTTGAGTCGGGTACGTTCTTGTACCCGAATCTTGCAAGAGGTCTATTGTAAGGAGAAATGCGAATGTCCGATGTTCCCGAAGCGATTTATCAACGTCCGCGTGATTATGATTTGGAACACGTCGGCGACACCGAGGATGTGAATTTTTTTGTGGATTTGGTGGCAGGTTTCAAGCCAAAGCGCGTTTTGGAATTGGCGTGCGGCAACGGGCGCGTCACACTGCCCCTGACCGAAACCGCCGCAAAAATCGGCTTCGATGTGGTTGGTTTGGAACTCGTGCCGGAGATGCTCGACGACGCCCACCAGAAATGTGAAACCATGCGCCCCGAAGTTCGCAAGCATCTCCTACTTTTGCAAGGCGATATGCGAACTTGGCAAGCCGATCAGCCGTTCGAAGTGATCATTACGCCCTGCTCTTCCATGTGCCATCTGCTTGAACTCGATGACCAGATTGCGGCGTGGCATCAGGCTTATGAAAATCTGGTTCCGGGCGGGCGTTTTATCGTGGATGTGACCATGCCGGATTTAGGCAGTTATGTCGACTCGTTTCGTACTCCGCCGCGTGAAATCATGGAGATCGACCTCGATACCTTCGACGAAGCGACCCAAACCCGAATGTTACGCTACAAAACCACGCGCTATCTGGCGGACAAACAATGCGCCCATATTCGGTTTCTCTATGATAAATATCTCGGCGACGCGCAGCCGGAACACACCCTCAGCGATTTTGAGAGCCACGTCTATTACCCACGCGAAATGGAATTGCTCTTCCGGCACACGGGTTTTGAGATTGAAAAGGTTTATGGCGACTATCGCGGCAGACCGCTCAAACCTTCATCGCCGCAGATGATCTTTTGTGGAGTCAAGTCGTGCTAACTTATCACCGGCGCAAGAAAGCCGTCCCATACGGCGCATTTACCGGAAACTAAAGTAGAGACCAAACTCAGAAAAGCAACGTATAAGGTAACGTCAGAACTA
>CAZPZP010000078.1:0-10452 GCA_964591025.1 uncultured Chthonomonadaceae bacterium | reverse complement strand
ATGCAAGGAGAGGTGCATTGACTCCCCTTATGCAAGGAGAGGTGCATTGACTCCCTCCCCTTATGCAAGGGGAGGGTTGGGGAGGGGTTAATGAGAGCGAAGTTTAGTTTTCGCCCAATTGATTGTAGTTGGCAATCAGGATCAACAAGTCACTGATGTCATTGGCATTGTCGTTGTTGATGTCTGCCGCCGGTGAAAAGCCTGTTTGCCCATTGACTTTATTGTAGGCACTGATCAGGATCAACAAATCGCCGATGTCTGCCGCGTTATCACTGTTGATGTCGCCGCCGCGCAGAGTGAAATTTACTCCGGTGACGTTGCCTGCACTCAGATTGACATCGGCTGCCTCGGACAATGTATACAGCGTTTTCACTCGCAGACGATAGTTGCCACGCGGAACTGGTTGTGTTGTGAAATTGCCGCTGGCATCGGGCGTTACTGTCTGCGTGATCGGTGTGCCGTTGCCGGAGGGGGTCAGCGTGACTGCAATCTGCTGATTGAGCGGAACATTTGCCAGTCCCGTTTGGAATGCAATTGTTCCTGAAACCGTCGCAGTCAGCGCACCTACCCCGATACGCGCCCCGAAGAACGAGCCGTTAATCAGAGTGAGGGTCGAACCGGCGCGTGCGCCGCCATGCTCCCACAGCAGCGAAGTCGCTGTGGTGAAGGCATTGGTGACCGCGCCGCCATTGGCAGGGTTGGTAATTTGTGATGCAGCGCGGGACTGCCAAATTCCCCACTGAAACAGGGCTTCGACGTCGGTGGTATTTAGTCCGTTTTTCGGCATAATCACGAGCCAATAGGTTTTGCCCGTCTCCAAGTTGATTCCTGCCGCGAGCGCATTGATCGAGGTCAAAATACGCACGCGATTATCGCCTTCGCCGGGATTGATCCCATTGATAACCTGTGATGTGTCGAACCGAAACGTATTGCCGACACGAGTTGACAGCGGAAGGGACGGACTGCCCGTCGTATTCGGCTCATAGATCGCGCCGTACAATTGGTCGAGATTGGAGGGTGTTGTTCCCGTCGTAGATTTGCTGTTAAGCACAATCTGTACCGTGGCTAACGGCTGGGTCGTGGCTCCACCCGGCAAACTGGTCACAGAAAACGGCTGAACCGCGTAACCAGCAGTCGCTGCTGTCTTCGGCGTAACGGGTGATGCCGTTCCCGGATCAAGCCCGATAAAGCGTCCCGTGGTGATATTGCCGCCAATGCCGGTTTCCGGGTCGAGTCCAAAGGACGTACCCGTTCCGATGGTATCCAAAATGGTTGTTTGTGCCAGTGCCGTTGTCAGACTCAGAACGGCGAGTCCGGCAGTCGCCACAAGGCGCATCATACTTCGTATCATTCTCTCTTATCCTCTCAGGCAGAGAAAGCACGGCGAAACAGAGTCAGTCGTTTCTCTCGTTCCGTCGTGCTTTCTCCGTCCACATCCATGTGGCGGAAACTACTGCAAGATGCCGTTCGGGTCGGTGACGACGAGACCGGGCGCGGGTGGGTTATAAGATGTGGTGGTATCGAAGTTGATCAGCATTCCATCCGTCACATATTCGCCGGTAATGGGCGAAATAAACCCTGCGCGAAACGCATTCATTTGGCTGGTCTGAACGAAACCGGCTCCGTTGACGATCAACTGAAAGGCAGGAGAGGCGTTGTTCAGCGAGTTGACGATGCTGTTCAATGTAGGGCGGCGGGCGGCAGTCAGTGATCTGCGCTGAATGGCAATCGGAACTGTCCACAACTCGTAGCGTCCGTTGGCGGTTTCGCTATAGTAGGGCAGACCCGCAGTCGCAAACGTGGTATAGTCGGCTTCGGCAGGAACCGGTAGAGAATTGCCGTCAATCGCCGCGAAGGTATCTGCGGGCGCAGAACGGAACGGCGCGACACCGTTGTACAGAGCGACGCGGGTATTGGCGCGGTTCGCACCGGCGTTTCCGGTCACGAAGGAGTATCCGATTGCCGCTGTTTGGGTCGAACCTGTTGCAGTTCCCGGATTGTAACCGTTGTTGATTGTTTGTAGCGACAAGCCTGTTCCCGTTTGAGGATTCGGGTTGACGGTTCCCACAAAACCCGGATTGGAGGCAGGGTTGATGTTGGATGAGAACTGATTTTCGATCAACACCTGATCGAACGTGACGCGCTGAACACCGAGTAATTGAGTTTGGCGCGTACCGGAGGAGTTCTCACGATAGACAGCGGTGGCACGGAAAGCGGGCAGTCGCGGGTCAATTTTGTTGAAGCGAATGGCTCCACCATCGGTATCGGGCGCACCGGAGATCAGGTTGCGGAACTGGGTTCGGGTGACGTTGAGTTTGAAGTTTGTACCGCTGAATGCATGGACGTTGTTGTTGTACAGTGCCAGCAGCGTAATGATCGGCAAGTTGAACTGCTCGATTTGTGTCGCGCCCACACCCGTAGGGTCGATTCCCAATTCGGGGACATAGCGAATGGCACTGTCGGCGGCGGTATCGGAGATACCTGTATCGATCTGAATGGGCAACGCCGCACCGCGCAGGAAGGTCAGGATATTGCCCGGATTCGGGTTGCCGCTGACGTTGAGGATCGGGTCGGTCAGCGATGCCGGAGTGGTCTGCACATTGTTGCTGTCCACTTTGCGATAGCGAGACGCCAGCGCAGGAAGTTGAACGATACGCGCATCGTTTGCCGCATAGCGGATACCTTGCCCGGAGTCGGAGCGAACCAGAAGCAGGATATTGGTGTTGCCAGCCGCATCGTCAACATAGCGGATCATCACGTCGGTCACGACTTCATTGATGGTTCCGCCGCCGAGAAACGGGGGGTTGTCATATTGAACGATGATATTGTTCGGGTTGGACAGAGTGGTGTTTTCGCTCTGGACAATGATCACCTGCTCCTGCTGATTGGCGGCTTTGTATCCGGCGATGGGAACCAATTGCGCGATGACGCGGGGCAGTGCGCCGGGAGCGAAGCTTGCATTGAGGCGATAGTCGCCTTGAAGTGCAGACGAACCGCCAAGAACGAGAGAAACTCTGAAAGTGGTTTGAGCCGATGCAGAGGACAACAGTCCTATGCCCAAACCGAGCGACAGTAATGCCGCTTTCGCGTTTTTGTTGAACAGAAACATGACGATCTCCTTGGTCATGAAGTTGGTACAGCCTAATCGTGTATCGAGAATGACGAACGTGTACAACTTATGCGCGTCGTTTGTCTCCGTGCGAGATACCCTTTTTTAATCCTCACTCGGTACGAAGACCGAGTGCGTTTCCATGTCCACCTTTATCTGCATTCCGTGCGGTGAAACTTTTCTCTTCGGAAGGAGAGCAGACAGAGACTGTTACCGGCAGTCGCTGTCTGCGGAGGCGTCACCGGGTGGCAGGTGCGCCTATCATTCTTCTTCACAATCTTAACAGCCGGGATCGACTCCATTGTTCCAAACCTGCTGCAATCCACCGGGAAGGGGATGCGTTGGGAACAGTGAATCCACTAAAGGCAGCGCACCTTCGAGTTTGGACGGCGTTGTATAGTTGAAGAACTTTGCGTGACCATCGGTGAAACCGACATTGCCGCCTTCGTGTCGCGTCAAATTGTACTGGCGAATGGGATTGCCGTTGCGACAGCCGCCCGTGACGCGGCTATGGAGTCCATCAATGAAGTTGGGACTCAGCCAGACCGACAGGCGACCTCTGTAATCTAATCCCGAACGGGTGTTCGGGCGCAGGGAGGGACGCTTGCCTTCCATAAACAGCACGTTGTGGGCAGGAAACGTGATCGCGGCGAGAGAGCGCGGCGTGAGTGCTGTGGGATTGTCATTGACGCTCGCAATATCCGTTCCGAGAAAACCATTATAAAGGTAACTGGTGACGGTGCGTTCGCCAGTCGGTCCGCCCGGATTGGCAAGGTCGTTGGGATCAATGGGAGGATTGACATCGGATGGGCAGCGCAAAATTTGCTCGTTTTTGGCATAAGGCTGAATGACGTTTTGCCACTCGGAACCATATTGGTTGATGTTCCACGGAGCAACGTCAGGACGCCAGTTAGCGAAGGGCATGGTCTCGTCGTAGTCTTGAACATACATCAACATACTCGTATTGAGCTGCTTCATATTGCTCAGACAGGACGTTCTGCGGGCTTGCTCACGAGCGCGAGCGAAGACGGGAAAAAGAATGGCGGCAAGAATTGCGATAATCGCGATAACGACAAGCAATTCGATGAGGGTAAATGCGCGTTTCTTGTGGAGCATACTGCTACCTCTCCTTGGGCGAAAATGTGAGATGGGGTGATCTCGGACTTTAGGAAGCCGCTTTCGAGTTGCAGTCGGCTTCCTATTTCATTGGCTTTCGGAGAGGAGTATGACGCCCGTTGTTTAAGGCGAAGTTAAGGGCAGGTTAAATTACCGTTTCAGAAAGATTAAGATTCTGTGATCATTGGCGGTTCGGGTTTGACATCATTTTTGGCTTTGATCACCGATGCAATCACAGCAACAGCGAGTACCCCGACGATCACGCCAAGGGAAATGCCGATACTGACATCGATCTTCCAGATTTTGAGGAGCATTTTGGAGCCGACAAATGCCAGAATGAATGCTAAACCCGTTGAGAGATAATAAAACTTCTCTACAACTCCTGACAGCAGAAAATACATAGACCTCAAGCCGAGAATGGCAAGGATATTCGAGGTAAAGACGATAAAGCGATCCCGCGTAATGCCGAAAATGGCAGGAATGCTGTCCAGAGCGAACACAACATCGGTGGCTTCGACAAGGATCAAAACCAGCAGAAGCGGAGTCGCATGACGTATGCCGTTGAGTGTCGCGAAGAAGTGCTGTCCATGCAATTCGTCCGTAATGGGGAGGCGTCCGCGCAGCCATTTTAACAAAACATTATTGGCAATATCGGGTGTTGTATTGTGCGAGCGATACATTCGGTAGCCTGTATAGACGAGGAACGCTCCGAAGATGTATTCGACCCAATGGAAGCGATCCAACAACGCACCGCCCGCGAAAATCATGATACCGCGCAAAATCACGGCACTGATAATGCCCCAATAGAGAACCCGATGCTGATATTGTGCCGGAATTTGGAAATACGAGAAGATAATCACAAAAAGGAATACATTGTCCACAGAGAGCGACAGCTCGATGATATAGCCGGACAGAAACTGCATTCCCGCCAGTTGTCCTTTGTAGTACCAAACGCCCGCACCGAAGGCAAGTGCCAAAACGACCCAGACCACACTCCAAATGGCGGCTTCTTTGATAGAAAGAACGTGCGATTTGCGATTGAGGACGCCTAAATCGAGGGCGAACACGAAGAGGATGCCAACAGTGAAGGCGATCCAGAGCAGGTTGGTTGATGACACAAACGTAACTCCCCAAAGTGGTTTTTATGCAGAGGGCAAAAAGACAGAGACCCTCGGTTAGCCGTTCTGCGAATCAGAGCGGTTATGACCGAAGGTCTCGCTTCTTAGTGCGGTGTGCCGGGAGTTTTAGCTCCGTATTGACGACACACCCCTCCGTCAAAAACGGATGGCTACTCCCCTTCATGCGTTGACTATTCTTACATTCATACTACGAAAAAACCCGCTCGCCTGTTCCTTCGATTTCTCTAAAAACGTCACGCAGAGATCGAATTTGCGTGCGAATTTGCTGTTTTTTTGGTTTTGGGAGCGTATCGGAGGAGATAAAGGTAGAATAGTGTATAAGACGCTTTGCTCTCCGAAAGGCTTGTGGATCATGCCCCTGTTAGAACTTTTACCAACCGAAATCACCCGAACACTCGATACACTCCCATTCCCCTTAGAGAAAGATGAGACGCCGGAAACCGAAACGCCGCGTATCGCTTTCGAGACGGATATGACCCAAGAGGGCAAATTCGGCAAGGAATGGCTGGTCGTGGAAAAAGGGCAGATTCATATTTTGGCGCAGAACGGCGACGCCAAGACGCACATTCTGCGTTCGATTCCGCTTGCCGATGTCAAGGAGGTTAAGGTCGAGTCGCTGGTCGGCAATTTGCAGATCACTGCCCGAACCAATACAGAGACGGTGAATTTGGTGCGGGCGTCCAATGCGGTGGTTGCTGAAGCCAATGCGATGGCGCGGCAAATCAAGGCACTGCTCAAGGGCGAACCGCTGCCGGAATCTTTTGTCGAGGCGTCGGTCAAGTATTGTCCTCAGTGCGGACGAGTGTTGCCGGAAGATAACGAGACGTGCAAGGGCTGTCTGGATAAGCGGGCGGTGCTGATCCGGTTGTTCCGATTTCTCAAGCCCTACAAACTGCAGGCGGCGGGCAGTGTTGTGTTGATTCTGGCAATGGCGGGGGTCGAATTGGTTCCGCCGATAGTCGCGGGTCGCATCGTGGATACGCTGACGCCGTTTGCTAATCAGAATGCGGCAGCGAGAACAGTCAATGCAACAGCGGCATATCAGCAGATTCTTTTGCTGGTGGGAGTGCTGGCAGGGACACGACTGCTGGCAGCAGTATTCACTTATCTGCAACGCCGCTTGAACCCTTGGATCGGCGGGCGGGTCTCCAAAGATATTCGGGTCGCGCTGTACCACAAATACAATGAATTTTCGATGGCGTACTATGATAAGCGCAGTACGGGTTCGCTGATGTCGCGGGTCACCAACGACGCCGATAATCTCTGGGACTTTCTCGCGGACGGCATTCCGTGGTTTGTATCCAATATCGTGACATTGGTCGGCATTGGATTCATTCTGTTCAAAATCAATGCGTCGCTGGCGTTCTGGATGCTGATGCCCGCGCCGTGTATTTATGTGCTGTCGCGCTGGTTTATGCCGCGTGCAAGGCGCAAATACCATCATGTGTGGCACCGGATCAGCAAGATGTATGCGAGCCTGAACGCAAGCCTGACGGGAATGCGGGTCATCAAGGCGTTCGCGCAGGAGAGCAACGAGAACACGAAATTCACGGATAGAAATCAGCAGGTGTTCGAGGCGAGTTACAGCGCGAACGCCTATCAAGCAGGATTCTGGTCAGTCTTGAGTCTGCTGATGAGCATGGGCGCGTTTATCATCTGGATTGTGGGCGGCGGCAAAGTGATCAACGGCATCATGACTTTGGGCGCGTTGACGATGTTCAACGGATTTCTGGTGCAATTCTATCAGCCATTTCAGAACTTTTCGCGGCTTGTGGACTGGTCTACACGGTCACTGACGGCGGCGGAGCGTGTATTCGAGATACTCGATACGGAGCCGGAGGTCAAGGACTCGCAGAATTCAGTGGCAATGCCTTATATGAAGGGTGCGGTCAAATTCGACAATGTCGCGTTCACTTATGACAAGGGCAAGCGGGCGTTGGAGGAGTTTTCGCTGACCGTCGAACCCGGTGAAATGATCGGTTTGGTCGGGCATAGCGGCGCGGGCAAATCCACGCTGATCAATCTGCTCTCGCGGTTTTATGATGTGACAGAGGGTTCGATTTCAGTGGACGGAATCGATATTCGCAATATCCGGCGCGAAGATTTCCGACGGCAACTGGGCATTGTGCTGCAAGAGCCGTTTCTATTTCCCGGCACAATCTATTCCAATATCGCATACGCCAAAGCCGACGCCACGCCAGAGGAGATCATTCGGGCGGCGAAGGCGGCAAACGCCCATGAGTTTATCCTGAAATTCCCCGACGGCTACGATACACAGGTCGGTGAGCGCGGACAGCGACTTTCCGGCGGCGAACGGCAGAGGATTTCCATCGCCCGCGCCATTCTGCATGACCCGAAAATTCTCATCTTGGACGAGGCAACGGCGAGCGTAGACACCGAAACCGAGAAGCAGATTCAAGAGGCAATTCAGCGATTGATCACGAACCGAACAACCTTTGCCATCGCGCACCGGCTTTCAACCCTTCGCAATGCGTCGCGGCTTGTGGTGATGAAAGACGGTAAAATGGTCGAGGGCGGCACGCACGATGAACTGATGGAGATCGATGGTGAATACGCGAAACTGGTCAATATTCAGAACGAGGTGAACAAAATTCGCGCCTTGTAGCGAGGAGATTTTGCGATGTCCAACCCGTTTCCGGGCAGAAATCCCTATCTTGACCATCCTGACCGATGGAGCGCAGTTCAATTTCGCTTCCTCTGTGCCATAGACGAAGAAATCAGGAGGCAATTGCCTCCTGATTTCTTTATGCCTGTATTCTGCCTTGACCGAGGAGTACAGTAAAGAAGAGACCGCCTTTTTGTTTGCGAATGTGAAGAGATTGTAGACGATTCAGCCGCGTTTTGGTGAGAGCGGCGCGAGAGAATACGGGGCGCAGATCGGGTCGCCGATAACGACATCTTTCCAATAAATCCACTGCGAAGCGTTATAGAAACTTTCGGCAAGCGTGAAGCCGCGTGTGTAGCAGTCGAAGAGAATATCGGCGCGGGCGATAGCGTCCACATACGGCTCGGAGACATAACCTTTGCAGCCTGTCACGCCGGCTTCGATCAGGTCGGCGATCAGCGATTGTCCGGCGGCTTTGGGATCGGAGAAGGTACGCCCGCTGGTCGAAACGACGGTTTCGGCGATGGCTCCGGGAACAAAAGTATTGCTTTTATAAACATCACGCTTATAGCCGTGTCCGTTGTTGCCCCAAGTGAAATATCCAGCGAGATTTTTGCCCGCCGGAAATTTCGGGGCTTCTTCATAGAGGATCGAGAATCCGCGTGCTTCCAGAAGCTTTTTGGCACTTAGAATACCGTCATTGGCGACGCGGTAGTTTTGAGGATAAGCGAGATCGGGACACAGTAAAAAGGGACCTCGCGAAGGTTTTGCGGCAAGAGAGTTGTCCACAAGGCGCAGACAATCTTTGCGCGTATAACCATCGAGGCGCGTCACGAGATAGAGATTGGTTTTGGCGTGCGAAAAGCGTTCGTCTTTGCCAAAATAAGGATTGACGGCACGAGTCGTGAAAAGCGTGAAATCCAGCGTGGCGAGCAGACTGTCCACCGCAAATCCGCCCTCACTGACACGGATTGGAACGCCTTTGGTGAGCAGAATAAAGTCCACGTTGAGGCGCGTGCGTTCCAAAAACGCTCTAATCGGCGTGAAAATTTGCGTGTCATACTCTTTGCGCGGTATCTCTTCGGTGACAGGGCAGTTGATTGTGACGATGTTTGCTTTCGGCACGCGCCGCTTGGCGATATAGTAGTCGGCAATGGCAACCGCGTCGGGACTCGCCAGATTTTTGACCACAAGAACCTTGCTGACACTTACCGGAGCCATCCGCTTGGTTGCGGCTTGCGTTTCCGCGAGCTGCCCGCTGAGAAGTGCGCCCGCAAATGTCAGCAGAGTTTCGCGCCGCGTCAATAATTGTGATGTATTTGCCATAATTTGCCTTGGAAAGAGAGCCATCGTATTGATTTTGTGAGCAGCACTTTCGCCGCAAACCCCATGATTTTCACCGTCACCTTCGCGTTTTTGTCAGTTGGCAAAGGCGCGAATAATGTCGGAAAGATCGATATTGTCTAATCGGGGTCCGAGTTTGGCGACGACTTTTGCCGCGCAATAACTTGCCAATCGCCCTGTCAGCGGAAGAGGCAGGTCATGCGTCAACCCATAGAGCAAGCCCGCCGCGTACATATCGCCCGCGCCTGTCCCATCTATAGGTTGGATTTTGATGGTCGGAATTTCATAGAGTACGTCTTTTTCGCGCAATAACGAGCCGTCTGCCCCGCAAGTGACCGCCGCCAGATCGCAGTACTGCTCCATCGCCAAAATCGCCTCTTTCGGCGTCGCGGTATCGGTGAGTACCATCGCCTCCTCGTGATTGCCGATCAGCAGATCGACGTGCTGACTGACTAAATCGAGCAGTTCCGCTTTGTGCCGATGAACACAGAACGGGTCGGACAGACTCAGTGCGACTTTGACGCCCGCCGCTTTTGCCTCTTTCATTGCCAGCAGAACCGCCTCTTTCTGATTGTCGGTGTCCCAGAGATACGCGGTCACATAAAGGTATTTGCTGCTTCGCAATGCTTCCAAATGGACATCGTTCGGAGCCAATGTGCGCGACGCCCCCAGAAATGTCAGCATGGTGCGCTCGGCGTCCGGCGTAATCAAAATCACGGAGATGCCCGATTCGCCTGCTCCGGCTTCGAGATGATAGCCGACGCCTTTTGCCTTGAGTCCGCCGACATAGTGCGTGCCGTGTTCGTCTGTGCCGACTTTGCCCGTATAGCACGCCGAGCCGCCGAGCATGGCGATCCCGATCATGGTATTCGCGCCGGAACCACCGGGAGCCGCGTTGACGATATGCTCATAGATTCGAGCGACGACTGCCCTCTGCTGTTCCTCTTCTATCAGAAACATTCCGCCTTTGGCAAAATCCAATTCGGTCAGCACTTCGGGGGCGACTTCCGCCTGAATATCGTAGAGTGCGTTGCACATTCCAAATACGTCGTATCTCAAATCTGTTCTCCTGTTTTTCTCATCTGTGTGTTCGTTACTCACCTCTCGCAGTGCCTTGT
>CAZPZP010000077.1:0-10474 GCA_964591025.1 uncultured Chthonomonadaceae bacterium | reverse complement strand
AACCAAAGGAACAAAGCCATGAGTCATGAGGAAAATACAACGACGCTGACACCGCCAACCCAAGACGACAACCGTTCTATTTTCGATATAGTGGGAATAGACCCTGCTTACGAGATACGGATGGACGCCGCGATCCTGCGCGAACACGCCCTGCAAGACAAAGCCCTGCTCGGCACACTCTCCCCCGCCGAACAGCAGGAATGGGACTGCCTCAAGCAAGAAATTGACGAGCTGGAAGCAATAATTCTTGCCGAGATGAGGGCAAAGTTCCCGCGCAATGAACGGGGTGCTATGGTGCTTCCCACCGAAGGCAGACAGCCATACACGTCCGAGCAACTCTACGAAATCATTCATGAGGGGTTCCCATAATGATCGAACTCCCTGATATCAATGTGCTTGTCGCATTGCTCGACCCCGCGCATATCCATCATCAAATCGCATGGGATTGGTTTGCCCAAGCCGAACAGACGGGTTGGGCAACCTGCCCCTTGACCGAAAGCGGCTGTGTGCGTGTGCTGACCAGCACCGGACACAACAGTAAAAAGATCAAGCCTAATGGTGCATCCGATTTACTTCGCGCTTTCCTTGCCCTCTATGCCGCGACACACCACTATTTTCCCGACGATGTGAGAATAGTGGATACTACACGCTTTCGATTGAGGAATTTGCAGGGACACAATCAAGTCACCGATCTGCATCTGCTCGGATTGTGCCAGCAAAACGGTCTGCGCCTTGTCACCTTTGATAACGCAATCCAAAGTTCGTGGTATGCCCTCGTCAATCGCCAAACCAATCTGATCCACTTTCTGCTTCCCCCGCCCACTCCTTCGCCATGACAGCGGCGTTTTGTGCTATAACTTTCCTCTCTCTAAACCCACAGAAAGGAATGCCCATGGAACTCAGCATTGGCGCGGCAAAGCGCGAACCCATACGCCTCTTCACGCAAAGCAAAGCCGAAACCGTCGAGGTAGAGCAGTGGCGCATGGGACGCTCCCTGCGCCATACCATTGGCTGGTTCGACTATAACGCCCAAGACGATCTTCTGCCGGAAATCGAGGGCGATGCTTTCGGTGAAGCCAATGGCAATGCCGCTCCGCTCTCCGATGCTGCCGATTTGGCACGCCGCCTCTCTGTTGTGCTTCAACCGCCCCTGACACTTCGCGAAACCCCGAACGGCACGCTGGAATGGTTTGCGCCCTTGCTGCCCTATCAGCGCGAAGGCGTCCTTGCTCTGATTTCGCGCCCTGCCCTGCTTTTGGCGGACAGCATGGGTTTGGGCAAAACCATTCAAGCGATTGCGGCACTGCGAATTCTGTTTCACCGCAAAGAGATCGAAACCGTTCTGATCGTCTGTCCCGCCTCATTGGTCATTCAGTGGCGGCGCGAAATTGCGCGTTGGTCTGGTGAACTCAGAACCGTTGCCATTCAAGGCGACTCGGTGGATCGCGGGCGATTGTGGCAGCTCCCCGCACATATCAAACTGGTCAGTTACGAAACACTGCGCGGCGACGTGATGGAACTCCAAAACAGTCCCGCACTCCGCAAACCGTGGAGCGTTGTGATTCTCGATGAGGCGTCACGGATCAAAAATCGGCATTCGGCAATCTCGATGGCGTGCAAGCGTCTGCCCCGCGAACGCCGCTGGGCATTGACCGGTACACCGCTGGAGAATCGGGTCGAAGACGTGGCATCCCTGCTCGATTTTTTGCTGTTGGAACCCAACGCGCCTGCTTCCGCGCCACAATCTCCTGCCGAACTCAAAACCTCCCTGCACGCCCACCAACTGCGCCGCCGCAAAGAGGACGTTCTGCCGGAACTGCCACCGAAACGAATTCAAGAGATCACCATTGAGCTGCCGCCCGAACAGCGCGATGCCTATGACCGCGCCGAACAGGAGGGGCTGATTCAACTGACGCAAGCACAGGGTTCCGTCACGATCCTGCACGTCCTCGAACTGATCACGCGCCTCAAGCAGCTCTGCAACTTCGATCCTGTCAGCGGCAAATCGGGCAAGTTGACGGATATTGCCGAACGGATGCAAACTCTGGTAGACGAGGGACAGCGTGCCTTGATATTTTCCCAATTCACCGATCCGCTATTTGGAATCGGGCAGCTCATGGAAACACTCAAGACGTTTCGCCCGCTCGCATTCACCGGAACCCTGTCACAGACACAACGCGCCGAGATTGTCCAACGCTTCCTTGCCGATACACGCTACAAAGTCCTGCTGCTTTCGCTCCGAGCCGGAAGTCAAGGATTGAATTTGCAGTCGGCGTCGTATGTGTTTCATCTGGATCGCTGGTGGAACCCCGCCATCGAAGAGCAAGCCGACAGCCGAGTGCATCGTATCGGGCAAACCTACCCCGTCACGATTTACCGCTATCTGTGTACCAATACGATAGAGGAACGCATCGAAGCCAAACTCAAAGAGAAGCGCAAAATCTTTCACGAGATGATAGATGATGTGAGCCTTGACCTCAAAACGTCGCTCACGGAAAATGAACTGTTCGGGCTTTTCGGCTTGCGACGATAACCACCGCGTTTGA
This sequence comes from uncultured Chthonomonadaceae bacterium, assembly GCA_964591025.1. Taxonomy (GTDB): domain Bacteria; phylum Armatimonadota; class Chthonomonadetes; order Chthonomonadales; family Chthonomonadaceae; genus CAZPZP01. Next base: position 7,928 of record CAZPZP010000077.1, on the reverse strand, counting down.
CTCGCACGGCGTTCACGGCGTATAATCGAAATCACTATGCCTTCCAAAACTCTACCGCCCGATGACGACGCGCCCGGTGAGGATGCGATCCCCGAACCGCAATCCGCACAGCGCGGGCGGCGCAATGTCGTCGTCGGGACGCTCATCATGATGGCGGGCATTCTCGGCAGCCGCATTCTCGGCTTGGTGCGCGACAGAATTATTACGCACAAGTTTGGGCAATCCGCCGACACCGATATTTACAACTCCGCATTCAATATTCCTGACCTTGTGTTTTTCCTGCTCGCCGGCGGTGCGTTGTCCGCCGCATTCGTTCCTGTGTTCACTGAATATCTCGAAAAAGGGCAGAAGAAAGAGGCGTGGCGCGTGTTCAGCGTCGTCGCCTTCGTGATGACCTGCATTCTGATTGTCGTGATCACATTGGGCGAGATTTTTGCCGTTCCATTGGTTCGTGTGACCAATCAGGGTTGGAAAGAATGGCAAGTCATCGAGTGCGCCCGCCTGACACGAATTTTGCTGCCCGCGCAGTTGTGTTTCTTTCTCGGCGGCTTGATGATGGGAACCCTTACGGCACGCAATATCTTCATCGGGCAGTCGCTTGGTCCCGTAATCTACAATCTCGGCATCATTTTCGGCGGCGTGGTTCTGACTACATGGTTCGGCGTGACGGGCTTATGTTATGGCGCGATTTTAGGGGCGGTCATCGGGAATTTCTGCTACCAGTGGTATCTCGTCCGCAAGTCCGGCGGTTATTTTGTCCGCACCGATATGCTCAAGCACCTCAAGCATCCGGGAGCGATCAAAGTTTGGAAATTGATGCTTCCCGTCATTTTGGGACTTGCCCTGCCGCAAATCAGCACGATTATCGGGCGAATGTTTGCCGCCGCACTGGATCACGGGGCGCAGAGTGCGCTGACGAATGCGTTTCGCTTGATGCAGGTTCCGCTCGGCGTGTTTGCTCAAGCGACTGCCATTGCGATATTCCCGACGATGGCGGCACAAGCGGCACGCGGCGAAATCAGAGAATTGCGCGGCAGTGTCAGTTTCGGCATTCGTTCGATTCTGTTCTTGACGATCCCTTCTTCCGTTTTGATGCTGGTTCTCGCCTTGCCGTTTGTGCAGTTGATTCTGCAATCGGGCAAGTTCAGCACCACCGACGCCGAAGTGACCGCATCTGTCCTGCGCTGTTATTCGCTCGGCGTTTTCGCGTGGTCGGCGCAGTCCATTCTGGCACGCGGCTTCTATGCCTTACAGGATACGCGCACACCGGTTATTGTCGGCAGTCTGCTGACGCTGGTTTTTGTGCCGCTCAATTTTCCGTTTCGCGATTGGTGGGGAATCAACGGCTTGGCGTTGGCGATTTCGCTTCCGGCAATTGTGCAGATGCTGGTGATGCTGTGGCGGCTGCGGATACGTTTGGGAGGCATCGAGGGCGGACGGATTTTGCTGTCCACCGTGCGGATTGTGATCGCTTCGGCTGTCATGGGGGTTACGGCGTATTGGGTTCAGCGAGGAATGGAGTATCTCGTCAGCGGGCAGTCATTATCTGCCTCTGCCCGCGCCGCCGTGACTTTGCTCGGCAGTGTCGGCGTCAGTGTCGGGGTTTATATATTGATGGCGATGGCGTTGCGAATGGAAGAGGCAGCGGTTCTCAATCGTCTCACCAAAAAATTCCGCCGCAAACGAGTGTCGGGAAATTCATCTCCCGGTTAGCAAAAACACCTGTCTTTCAGACACCCCCATTTTGAGAAATGTCGAACTTCCAATTGGGTCTGCCCGCAGGACAGGTGTTTTCGCTAACCGGAGATTTTAATCTCCGGCTAATGATCATTGATCGGTCTTGCCGGGTGTATGCTCCACTTTATTGGTGTCTGGGTCGCCCTGCTCGCGCAGTTTGGCTTGCTTCTCAGCGAAGCGGCGATTGTCCATCTCTTCGGTGTCTTTTTCGCGGGTTTCGACATCCTGCCGCCGTTCGCTCGGAATATACGGATTTCGGTCTGCCATTTCGGTTTCACTCCTTTGTGTAATATGCTGAATGACGGAGTGAGGACAGCGAATCGTTCCCGCAATATCAGGCGACGGCAAATTCGGAGGCATCACGGAAAGCGGGTTCATCGAGTGCCAAAACAATCTGACTTTTGGCACTGCCTTATTCCACCAGCAAATTGGCAATTCCCAGTTCCGTGCCGTCTTCGTGTATCCAGAATTTGCCATTGAGATATTCGACGTGCGCCCAAAGGCTATGGATGCGCCGATACCCCTGCCAACCTTCACTAACGAGCAGGAAATTTCCGCGTTCGCGGTCAAATATCTTGAGTGTGCGATGTTTCTCCGGCGAGGCATAGAAACACGCCAGATTGTTGAGGATTTTTGTCTCACTCTATTCTGACACATAGGGTTTCCTCTCCACACCGGACGACTTCAAGCGTTCCGTGATTCATGCCGTGATGGGGGTGAGGACGCCAGTCCTACTGCCGCGATCACCGGTGCGATCAGTGGAGCCTATAACGGTGAAGAGTCGATCCCCTCACGTTGGCGCGAAAATGTCGAAAGCGGCACAGAGATTCGCGCCCTCGCCTCTCAACTCTACGGCATTGCAGACAAAAAGAACCCCCTTCCCACGTTGTCGCGAGAAGGGGGCAGAGTGCAGACCGTGCGGTTACGGTGCGCCGATGGCGTTGTAGTTCCCGATGAGCAACAACAGATCGCCGATGTCGTTGGCACTGTCTCCATTGAAGTCCGCCGCTTGAGTGTAGCCCGCTGCCGGGCTGACCTTGTTGTAAGCCCTAATCAAAACAAGCAAGTCGCCAATATCGACGGCGTTGTCGTTGTTGGCATCCCCGGCGCGTGCCAGCACCGTCAAGCCGCTCACATCGCCGAGACCGCTTGTCACCGGCAACACTGCCGCCAGATGTTTCGCGCCTTTGATGCGAAGAGTGCCGTTTTTGCGCGGCATTCCGGTCAGGATGTAGTAGCCTCGGCTATCCAATACGGCGGTGCGCGTCACATCGCCGCTGTTGTCGGTGGGGCGGAAGGTGAAGGTCACCGAAACCGGCGTTCCGTTGGCAACCATTCCCACGAAATTGACCCGCCCCGAAAGCGTCACCGTACTCGGAGGCACACTGCCCAACAACGGTTGACGCGCCACACCGGGACCGCTCCATTCCAATTTCGCTGCCGCCCCGCCGACGCCCTCTTGATAATCCATCTCGACACGGACGGCTTCCCCCGCATTCAGCGACAACGTGTTGCTGTACTCCGTTGGGGCTTGACCATACCACGCATTGACGAGCAACAGGTTTTTCACCCAGAGATGGACGCCATCATCGGTGATGGTATAGAAGCGATAGGTTCCGGTCTGCGGAGCCGTCACCCACCCGATCCAACGCGCCGAGATGTTATCGGATTGAATTCCGCCACCCGGAGAACCGCCGCCCCAATCAAAATTGATCGGGTTATCGAATCGGGTAGACGCCAGCGTTTGGAAATAGAGACCGTTGCCGGTATCGTTGAAGTAGGTCGCCGTGAACGCGCTGTTGTTCAAGGCGCGTGGTGTGGAAAGGGCGACGGGCGAAACCGTCTCCGCACCATCGGGAAAGACCGCGACCAATTGATAGAACCCGGTGGCTCCATTGGCAAGCCCCGTATCGGTATAGCCCAACGCCGTCATATTCGAGGCGATTTGGGTGTAGGTTCCGGCACGAGACGCGGAACGGCGCACTTTGTAGGAACTCGCTCCCGTTACGGCATCCCAAGTCAGGGACAGTTGCGTATCGCCCGCCGCAATGCGTGGTGTTGAAGGTGCGGAACGGCGATTGACCTGCTCATAACCGACAAGGAGAGGCAACGCACTGGCATTCAGAAACCCATAGCGCATGGGAGCCTGACCGCGCAATAACTCCCGCATCTCCAAGCCGCGAGACTCTCGTACCAGAACCGTGTAGGGATCGCCCGAATAGCACACCTCTCCCAATGTCGCCGAGAGTCTGGCGTCCTCCACAGTGAACATGGGACCGAGACGCCCCTGTGTCGTGGTATAGGAGAGTCCACCGAGAACTTCCGTCGCGCCGCCGTTTTTTGTTTCGACCAGCGTACCGCCGCGTTCGGTTTTCAGTCCCAAAATCCACAGGTTCGCGCCGTTGTTGGAGATATGGATTCCCTCCGTCTCGGCGTTGAATTGTCGCACCCACACATTCTGAGTGTTGAACACCCAATCTCCGACGATATTCTCGAAGAAGAGATTGCCCGTTCCGGTCACATTTCCGCTCATCCCCAACTGATTTTTGAGAACGACGGTGCGGTTCGAGGTGTTATTGAACTGGTTGCCATCCGAGCCAAATCCGATGACGATGTCCTCAAGCAAAACGGTGGGCGATGTGCCGTTGACGACCTTGAACAGTGCTGTCCCGACGGTATAGATGCTGGCGTGCATTCCGATAATGCGGCGCACATTGCCTCGAATCTCGACGGGAGACGCGAGATAATAGGTGCCGTTGCCCGGAAAATAGACTGTCGTTGCACCGCTGTCAACGGCGCGTTGGAAGGCAGCCGAATCGTCTGTTTCGGAAGTCAGCCGGAAATTGCGGACATTTGCCCATGTACTCGGTGCATCGTCGGGCAGAACAGGCGTTTCTTGAACCGGCAGACCGAGCGATTGGCGCGGCGAATTGAAGAGTTGACTCGGCTGTGAGGAGACATATTCCGCCACGTTCGGAGCCGCAATGCTTGTATTCCCTGCATAGCCATCTCCGGCAATGGATTGGGCGTAGCCGCTTGTTGTGATATTGCGAGCAAACAAAAACTCGGCAAACTGCACGGCGGGCAGAGTCGAAGCCCCTCCGGTTCCTTGCAGATTCGCATCAATCAGCGTCACGAAGCCGTAATCGCTTTTCAGTGCAGTGACGCTATTATTCGAGGTCAGTCCGCGAATGGTGAGGCACTGCCCCCATGTCCGAATTCCGAATTCCGATTGTCCGATCACCGTGATCGCTTCGAGTGTCTGACTGTTGACCGTTCCGCCGCCGCGAATTCCGGTTCCGAACCCTTCGACCCGTAGCTCTTTGACAAGCAAGGGACCGTTCTGATCCACATAGCCCAGATCGAAGCCGATCAACCCTGTACCGCCCAACGCTTTGACCGTGATGTTTCGCGCCGCACCCACATTGTTGGAGTAGAAGCGCATCCCCACGGCTCCGGCATTGTTGGGCTGAACCTCGATGGTCAGATCGCTGACGTTGTTGTTGAACCAGTCGGCGGAGACAAACGAAGCGTCGTCGTTGCCGTTGTACGCCATATCGAGGACGGCTTTGGGCGCGTTGGGGTTGGTAAAGGCTCCGCTTTGGAGGCGCAGGACTGTGCCGGTGCGACTCTGTCCGCGAATATTGGTAAAACCGAATCCAACAAAATTTCGCAGCCGCAATGTATCGGTGACACGATAGACGCCGTTGGGCAGGTAGATCGTCTGGCGTGAGCCTTGCCAATCCAAAATTGCCTGACGCAACGCCGCCGTATCGTCGGCTACACCGTCGCCTTTGGCATTATAGGGAGGGGCTTTGACATTGACGATGCCGGAATCGTCGGGGAAAGAGAGGTTGGCAGAGGGAGGATTTTGCGCCGTTCCTCCGGCAAAAAATCGCGCCCGCCCGAACCCTGCCACGTCGGGATTGCCACCGCCTGATGACGCTCGCCAGCTGCTGTCCACACAGAACCGCAGATACCGCGCCGAAATCGGATATTCGAGGGTCAAGCGTTCGCCGAGATAGGTATCGTTGCCGGGAGCGCGGGCAAAGAAAAAACGACGCGGATAGGTTTTCCATGTGGTCGCATTGTCGGACGATTGGATGGTCACGTTCTGGAAGCCGCGATAGGTAAAGCCCGCCGAGTTTTCGTTCCAGATATGGAATTGATTGACCGTGGTGACACTGCCGAGATCGAACTGCACATAGGGCGTCTCATCGTTGAAGCGTCCCGCGTGTGCGCTGTAAGCAGCAGTATAGGTGATGCCTCCGACAAAGCGATATTGTCCGCTTCCGAGGAAGGTTTCGACGAGTCCATCGTCTGTGGTGATCCGAAACGCCCCGTTATAGCCGGGGACTTGGGCAGAGTTGGATGTCGCCACAACATTCGTTATCCATGGCTGGGCATGGGCAGATACCGCAACCAAAAAGCAGGCTAACAATACCGAGAAGAGACGAAATAGAGACCATCGTTTCATGGTTCAGACTCCTTTGACAAACCGTTGCAAATGACTCGATTGGATTGACAGAACATTGACAGAACAACGTTCTAATGCTACTATAACACAAGTTTTCGGAGGTTGCAAGGGTTTTTCTAAAATTTTAACGTTCATATTAACGTTCATGTTAAGGTTCACATCACCAATAAGTGTTCATAACGGAGAGGGGAAGGAATTAAGTGGCAGCAACTATTCGACAGATCGCCGAGCATACGAGATTGTCTCTTCAGACGGTCAGCCAAATTCTTAACGACAAAGGGGCGGCGTATCGCCCGGAGACTCGCGAACGTGTCCTCCAATCGGCGCAGGAATTGGGGTATCGCCCCAACAGTTCCGCCCGTGCCATGCGAAACGGGCAATTCAGCTGTGTGGCGTTGTTGCTCAGCACCATCCAAGTCAATAGTCTCTTGCCCCCTTCGCTTCTCGATGGCATTCAAGATGGGTGCGCGGAGGCGAATGTGACGCTTTCGATAGCGCGACTCCCGGATGAGAAACTGGTCAGTCCCGATGTCCTGCCCAAAATTCTGCGCGAATGGGGTTCAGATGGCTTGCTGATCAACTACAACTCCGAAATTCCTTCGGCGATGATTGAGTTGATTGAACGCTATCGGCTACCAGTTGTTTGGCTCAACTCTAAACAAGCCCACGATTGTGTCTTTCCTGATGATTTCGAGGGGGCGTATCGCGGAACCGAATCGCTGATCGCATTGGGGCATAGACGCATCGCATACGGGGATTGGATTCCTGTCGGACATTATAGCAGTCTGGATCGCCTCGCCGGATACACACAGGCGATGCAGAAGGCGGGACTAATACCCGTTCGGCTGAGCGAACCGCTCGATCTTTCCAGTCCCCAAACCATCCGGGAGACAGGGCATTGGCTTCTTGAGGACAATCGCCCAACTGCCGTGATCTGTTACAATAACGGTGTCGCTCTCCCGCTTTTTTGCGCCGCCTCTACACTGGGGTTGGTTGTCCCTAACGATCTATCCCTTCTGACGATCAACGATGAACTTTATAATTCGCTCCGGTATGGTCTGGATACCTTGCTTTTGCCGGGGCGTGAGATGGGCAAAACGGCAGTCGAGTTGCTGATGCAAAAAATCACTGCCCCTAATGTGACGTTGCCTCCCTGTGCTATGCCGTTGTCGTTGCACCGTTTCGGTTCCTGCGCTCCACCGGAGCGTTCGTGAAACCAGTGACGTGTTTGCTTGGCGAACTCTTGCAAGATGAGCGGAACGGCGGCAGGCTCCCCATTCCGATAATCTCCTGATAAGCAGGATGCATGGCGATCTGTGGGTTCCGGACGAAAGCGCAATCGTGTCCTCTTCCCATTGTTTGGCAAGGGCGTCGAAACGGCTTTGCAGGGCAGACGCCGGGAATGCAAGTTGAATACCGTGTATGCGCCACCCGCACCACACTCACGAGCGGTTACAGCAATGTCGCGGTTGTCTATGGCAGTTGTGGTTTTGTCGTGTTGGAGATGAGCAAAGCGGCGTAGTGGGTCATTGGGTCGTTGGGTGATTGGGAAATGCGGGAGTGTGCCGAGTTCAATGAGGGACTTGGCATACTTCTTTCTTTTTTCTGTCGTGTTGGCTGCGGCATTCCGTTTTTATCGGCAGACAAGGAGTATTCTCGATAGAATTCCGATAGGAGAACAACGCCGATGAAGAAAAAGAACCAAAAAGCATCT
>CAZPZP010000076.1:3414-10579 GCA_964591025.1 uncultured Chthonomonadaceae bacterium | reverse complement strand
GGACGGCTGTTTTTGAGTCGGGTACGTTCTTGTACCCGACTCTTGCAAGAGGTCTCTTCTATGTCAGACCAGATAAGGGACCGGCTCCACAGAAATCGGGGTTGCCGAATTTTGTGATGCGATGCCCGAAGCCCTGCGCGATGGAAAGCAACAGGCGATTATGCGGCACGCGGTCATATTTGAGCGAGCGACCCATTTTGAAGCCTAATCCGTTGCCAATGAGAACAAACGGGATATTGTCGAGGGTATGCGAGTTGCCCTGACCGAGTTCGTTTGTCCAGACAATCAGTGTATTGTCGAGCATATTTCCTTTGCCGCCCGGCTCCGGTGTTTCCGCCAAACGCTTCGTCAAATACGCCACTTGACTGCAATACCACTGATTGATCCGCGTCAATTTCTCCTGCGCCTCTTTGTTGCTGTCCGGTTCGTGCGAAAGATCGTGCTGTCCTTCATTGATATTCAGCCAATGGAATCGCGCCTGACCGACGGAATTGGTATATTGCAGAGTGGCGATGCGCGTAAAATCTGCCGTGAAACTGTTGACCATGAGATCGATCTGCAATTTGCTGATGGCGGGCATATTGTCGTTGTCGCGCCGAACTCCCGGCTCCAAAACCGGAACCGCGTGCTGCAACGTTTTATTGCCCGTCGCCTTGAGTTCGTTCTCCATTTCGCGGACAAGAGCGGTATGCTCTTCCAGAATTTGGCGGTCTTGGACGCTGACATTTGCCCGCACCTTCGCCAAATCCTGCCGCAAATCATCCAGAACACTCTTGAGCGACTCCCGATCTTTCGATTGACCGTACAGTTTGCCGAACATCTGGTACGGGTCATCGAGAGGCGAAAGAGGCTTGTTAGGTCCTGCATACGACATTCGCGTCCATGTGTCCGCCCGCTCAGGAACCATGACTCCAAACTCCAATGAGCCGAAGCGCGTGCGTGTCGCGGGGTCTTTTTGGAGGAAATTCTTGAGTTCTTGATCAATCGAAATACCGCTCGACCAACCCGCCGGTGTATCGGAACCGCCCTGCACGTTGCCTGGAAACAGTTCGATGCCTGTCAGCAGACAGCCGATGCCGCGCATATGCCCATCACCATCGCCGCGCACTCGATCCGAGACGCCGCGCAGAAGCAGGGTTTGCTTCTTGAACGGTTCGAGCGGTTTGAGGCTCTCTTTGAGCGTGAAATTCTCGCCCTCTTCGTCCGACCAGAACGTATTGGGAACGATTCCGTCGGGGCTGAAAATTACGACGAGCCGCTGCTTGCGTGCGCCTTTCTGTGGAGCCGCAAAACTGGGCAGATTTGCCAAAAACGGCAACATCGCGGCACTGACGCCTATATCGCGCAAAAATTCGCGCCGGGTATTTTGAGTATTCATTGTATTCCTCCCACTCGTTTTGGTGACTCGCTTGGCGTTTGTTTCGGCAGTGCCGTTGTTGCCATAATCTCAACCATCAATTTACGGATATTGTACCCTTTGCCGCCAAATCCGCGCTGTAAATCCGGCAAAGTGTGTCCGCCATACGCCAAAACCGGCTGTTTGACCAGATGATGAAACAGTTTTTCGACAAAAGCGGAATGTGCCTCGTCGCTATTTGCCAAGAATCGCGCAAGGTCGGGCGCATCGTTGAATTTGACCAATTGACCGTTGCGGGCGCGATAACTGCCTGTCGTGTCGATCTTCTGATCATTTTCGATCTCGCGCAGTCGCCCAATCGCATCGAACCGTTCCAAAGTAAAGCCGAGCGGATTGATCATGCTGTGGCAGGAGTTGCACGCATCGGGCTTTGTCTGCATTGCCACGCGCTGCCTTGTCGTCAGTTTGGGATGCAAGTCCGGTGCCAACGGCGTAAAGGCATCGGGCGGCGGCGCAAGTGTGCGCCCCAGCATATTGCGTGCAATGAGAACGCCGCGATGGATTGGCGAACTGGTGTCGAGATACGCAAAATTCGACAAAATATACGGATGCGTCAGTACACCGGCGCGTTGTTTCGGGTCAAGTGTCACCGGCTCAAATCCCGAATTTTCAGGCAGGTTCGCGCCGTAGAGTTTTGCCAGTTTGCCATTCAAATACAGCGAATTCGACAGCATCAATTCGCGGTAATCCGACTTTTCGCTCCACACGACGTTTTCCAAGAACAGTTCCAGTGAGGTTCGCAAATCCGACGCGGCAACGGCATCGAAACCGGCGTACCGTTTCTGGTTTTTCGCCAAATCGTGTGTATCGTCTACCTTCAGCCAGAAGAGTAAAAACGCTCGCAACTTATTCCATGAACGCGGGTCAGCGACCATGCGCTCGGCTTGTTTCGTCACTTGTTCGCGTGTGGCGAGTTCGCCTTTGCTTGCTGCTTGAAGCAGCTCGGTATCGGGAACGGTGTCCCATAACCCGAACGAGAGTCGAGAAGCCACCGCATAAGCATCGGTAGATTGCGCTCCGATTTCGCGATACAGGAAACGCGGCGATTTCAAGCTCAGCAGGACAACACGCTTGACCGCATTTTCGGCGTCGGGAGCGGTCTGAAACTGCTTGCCGATATAGAATTTGGCGTCCGCGTCGGTGATTGGCTTGCGGAATGCCCGCTCGATCCATTGGCGGCAATACGCTTGCAGTTTCTCTTTGCGATCCGGCGCGTTGTCTTCGACACCGGACAGATTTTTGAGATTGGCGACGACGAAATGCGCTGTTTCCAGAGCCGCCGTTGTTATCGCTTCGTCCCACGCCTTCGAGATGGAAGTTCCGCGCTCATAGCCGATACTGCGGTCATCGGGCGGGAAGGGAGTCGCGGCGACAAAGGTTTCAGGAACGGAAGATGGGAACAGACAGCGTGCCGGAATCGGTTCGGCTGTCCGCTTCGGGCGTTTCCAGAACAGGGCAATCGAAGCGGGCGGGGCAGGTTTGCCTTTTTTCTTCTCTGCATCGTCCACGCCAACGGATGACTTCGAGAACTCAAGTTTTAACGGATAGGCGCGACCACCAAGCAAGGTCAGCACGCCGTGAAATTCGGTACCGCTGCCCGACTTGATGCTGGCGTCTATGAGCGGCTTTTGGTTGTCATTGACCCACAGCCGAACTCCATGATCCGACTTGACAACAAACTCATACTCGCCCGTATCGGGAGCAAGCACACTGCCCTGCCAGTGGATCGAGAAACGGTGCGGCTCGAATCCTTCCGGCGCGGGCGTGGCGGTTCCGAAATCGAACTGAACTTCGGGATCGACTCGCTCAAAAACCCTCTCTTGGCTGCGAAAATCTTTGGACTTGAAGTATTCGCCGCGCAAACCGTGCTGCTTCTCATTGGGAACAGCGAGCCGACTGGAACCGACCAAATCGGCAACAGCATTGCGAAATTGAAGCACTGTTAGGCGCGACAACGCGACGCGGGCGGGCTTATTGCGTGCCTGTGCCAGCGAGGAATAGAAAGTATCATGAATGTAGGCGGCGACTTTTTTCGCGTCGGGAGCCGTACATTGTTTCGGTCCCGGCGGCATGGATTGCGCGATAAATTTCGCGAGTTCCGACGCTGTGCGCGTTCCTGTCAGCGGCTTCGGATACGCTTTCGCGCCTTCGCCTTTTTTGCCGTGACAGGCGGCACATTGCTGCAAGTAAATCTTCTGCCCGGCAGGAACAGGCGCGTCGGGTTTCGCATCGGCGGGCAGAATCCACGCGAGCGAAATCAACGACAAGGGAGCGGCAAGCAGACCAAGCGAACGCTGTAGTGAAAAGTTCAAGAGCATCTTTCTTCCTGAATATCCGTAATACCCGTATAAATTTCTCATTATTTCTCTCTCATTAGACGTGCAAAACAGGGCGAAAGTGGCACAATTTTCTCGACGAATAGGACAATATGGCAGACGAACCCAAACCCATCCAAACTATTCTGCGGCTTAGAGGGCTTTGTCGTCTTATACGATTGCGACAATATGGAAAACGGCGGGGATTATCATTTTATGATCTTCGTTGCCCCGCTTATTGCTGCCCGGTAATCCCATATACGAGAAATTCACCCCTCTATGTCTGCATTGTCCAACGACCCACCCTGCGGAAACACGATTCGAGATTGACGAACAGACCGTTCAAGCGGTATACTTGCCCCATTCACATTTTGGCGTTGCGGACACGCGGCGCATTTTCTTTTTTGGGAGAGGAATTCATGCTTGCCACCGAAATTTCACTGCGGGAAGGACTGAGTTTTGATGATGTCCTGCTCCTGCCACGCGACACCGACATCACGCCCGCCGAAGTCGATCCGCGCATCACGCTTTGCGAAAATATCACCCTGCGAATCCCTATTCTGAGTTCGCCGATGGATCGGGTCACTGAGGCACGAATGGCGATTGCAATGGCACGCGAAGGCGGACTCGGTATTATCCACCGCAATATGACGCCCCAACTTCAAGCGCAGGAAGTGGACAAAGTTAAGCGTTCCGAACACGGCATTATCGTTGACCCGATCAGCCTTCCGCCCGACAAAACCATTCGAGACGCCGTTTCCCTGATGGAGCGATATCATATTTCCGGTGTTCCCATCACTGAACCCGATACTATGCGCCTTGTCGGGATTTTGACGAACCGCGATATTCGTTTCGAGACCGACTTTACTCGTCCCATTTATGATGTAATGACCTCCGACAAAACGCGCCCCGGCGGAATGATCACTGCCCCTCTTGGAACGACGCTTGAACAGGCGCAAGAGATTCTCCAGCGGCATCGTATTGAAAAACTCCCTATTGTGGACGAAAACCGTAAACTACTCGGCTTGATCACCATCAAAGATATTCAGAAAGTACGCCAATTTCCCAATGCAACGAAAGACACACGCGGGCGACTGCGTGTTGGAGCGGCGATTGGTCCCTTGCGTGATCCCGTCGGGCGCACGGCGTTACTGGTCGAAGCCGGAGCCGACTTGATCGTGATTGATGCGGCGCACGGGCATTCGATAGGAGTGCTAAATGCCTTGCGCGAAGTCAAATCGGCGTTTCCCAATGTTCCTGTAATTGCGGGCAATGTCGCCACGATGGAAGGCACTCGCGCCCTCATCGAAGCCGGAGCCGATTGTATTCGTGTGGGATTAGGAGCGGGCAGTATCTGCACCACGCGCATTGTGAGCGGGGTAGGAGTGCCGCAGCTTTCGGCAGTTATGGAGTGCGCTCAAGAGGCGAGGCGGTTCGGCATTCCGGTCATTGCAGACGGCGGCATTCGGTTTAGCGGCGATGCCGTGAAAGCGTTGGCGGGCGGCGCGTCTGCTGTGATGCTCGGCAATATGCTCGCCGGAACCTCCGAAGCTCCGGGCGAAGTGATTTTGTATCAGGGACGCGCCTACAAAGATTATCGCGGCATGGGCAGTGAGGGAGCCATGAAAGAGGGGTCAAGTGATCGCTACGGACAGACGGCAACCACAGCGCGGTTTGTCCCCGAAGGCGTCGAAGGTCGCGTTCCCTATAAGGGCGGGGTTCACGATACACTGCATCAGATGCTCGGCGGCATTCGCTCTGGCATGGGCTATCTTGGGGCGCAAACCCTCGACGAACTGCACGAACGCGCTCAGTTCCTGCGGATTACGGGAGCCAGCCTCAAAGAGAGTCACGTCCACGACATCTGGCTCACCAAAGAGCCGCCGAACTATTCCAGCGAATACATGATGGGCGATGTTCCCCGCGAATAGAAAAGGGGAAGAATGGGAGAGAGGGACAGGGGAAGAAAATTCCCACTGTCCCTTTTTCTGTTAACCCTCTAACAAGAGCGTTTCGGGGTCTTCGAGGAGGTCTTTAACTTTGACGAGGAACTTCACCGATTCGCTTCCGTCCACGATCCGGTGATCATAGGAGAGAGCGACGTACATCATCGGGCGAATCACAATCTCGCTGTTGACGACGACGGGACGCTCTTGAATTTTGTGCATTCCGAGAATGCCGACTTGCGGATAATTGAGAATCGGTGTGGAGAGAAGCGAACCGAACACGCCGCCGTTGGTGATCGTGAACGAGCCGTTTTTCAGTTCATCTACCGTGACTTTGTCCTCACGGGCGCGACCTGCGACATCGGCAATCGCTTTCTCGATCTCCGCGAAACTCAGGCGGTCAGCGTTGCGAACAATCGGAACCATCAAGCCGCCGGGAGCCGCCACCGCGATCCCAATATCGTAGTATTTTTTGAGAACGATCTCGTCGCCTTGAATCTCCGCGTTGAGATACGGGAACTGCTTCAACGCCCCGACAACCGCTTTGGTGAAGAACGACATAAAGCCGAGATTCACGCCGAATTTCTCCTTGAAGGTGTCTTTGCGGCGTTTACGCACTTCCATGACATTGAACAAATCCACTTCATTAAACGTCGTCAGCATCGCCGCAGTATTTTGAGACTGCTTGAGTGCCGCCGCGATCATCTGCCGCCGCCTCGACATTTTGACACGCTCTTCGGGGCGATCAGAGACGGCAAACAGCGATGCGCCATTGGACGCAGGTTTCGCGACAACAGACGGAACCGTTATGGAGGGAAGCGTCACGGAAGGAACCGGCGCGATTTCGACCTTCGGCGTGGGAACGGCGGGCGTGACAGGCGCGGATTCGCGGCTCTTGATCGCCGCGTTCACATCTTCGGTCACGATTTTGCCGCCCGCGCCACTGCCCTTGACGCCCGCCAGATCGACCTTGTTTTCCAGCGCGATTTTCTGAGCAACAGGAGTCACTTTCGCGCCCGATGCCGTTTCAACCGTGTCGGGCGCGTCGGCTATCGGGGCTTGTGCGGAAGGAATTACAGGCGATTCGATTTTGGGTTCAGGCAGGACTTCGGCTTTCGGCGCGGACGCTCCGTTCGACGCGCCCGACTCTTCCAGTATCGCCAGCACTTCATTGATGCCGACAGTCGCGCCTTCCTGATGCTTGATCGTGGTCAGTACGCCAGAGGCATTTGCGGTCACTTCCATATCCACCTTGTCCGTGAGCAGTTCGGCAATCGCTTCGCCTTCGGTCACGGTATCGCCTTCTTTTTTCAGCCAGCGTCCGATTTGTGCTTCAACAACGGACTCGCCCAATGCGGGGACGACTATCTCAACAGCCATAACGATTCACACTCCATTCAACCAATCAAATTACCGATAATCAGCCTATCGGGTAGAGATCACGTACCCGGCAGGAAAAATCGTGTGTTGACCGGGTACAAAAACGT
>CAZPZP010000076.1:0-3314 GCA_964591025.1 uncultured Chthonomonadaceae bacterium | reverse complement strand
CGGGTACGTGATCTCTACTCGGTCAACACACGATTTTTCCGGTTTTACTCTCAAATCAATCACGTTATCGGGCAGCTGCCGCTTTGCGCCGGTTCTTCGGCAAATGCGAGAGATCGCCTAAAACTTCCGTGAGGATTTTGTTCTGAGTCGCGTTATGCCGCGCCATAAAGCCTTCGGCGGGACTTGCGGCTTCGGGACGCCCGACATAGTGCAGATCGTTCCGCCAGTCCACAATATCGGGGTCGCGCAGGCGCGGCTCGACGAACGTCCACGCTCCCATATTTTTGGGTTCTTCCTGTAGCCACACAATTTCGCGCAGCTTCGGATAATTGGCGATCACGGCGCGAATATCGTCTGTCGGGAACGGATAAAGTTCCTCGACACGCACCGCTGCAATGTGCTTGGCAGCATTGAAATCCTTCCGTATCTCCGTCGAAGCCGGGCTTGTATAGACTAAGTTCATATAGACCTTGCCGCTGCACAAAATCAGGCGCGTTATTTTATCACGGCGATCTTGAGCGAACGGATCGTCAATCACCGATTCGAAGCGTCCTTGCGAAAGGACACTGAGCGAAGTCGCCGCGTTGACATCACGAAGCAGACTCTTCGGCGTAAAGAGGATCAGCGGGCGCGGGTCGCTCTCTAATAGGGCGGCTTGTCGGCGCAAAATATGGAAATACTGCCCCGCCGTCGTACAGTTGACCACGCGGATATTGTCGGTTGCCGCAAGCTGCAAAAATCGCTCGATGCGTGCGCTGCTGTGTTCCGGTCCTTGCCCTTCGTAACCGTGCGGCAGCAACATCACAAGCGAAGGCGTCTGCCGCCATTTCGCATTGCCGGATATTAAAAACTGATCGATGATAACTTGTGCGCCGTTGCAGAAATCGCCGAACTGCCCTTCCCAAAGCACCAGCACATTAGGAGCGTGCATACTGTAACCATATTCGAAGCCGAGCGGCGCGTTCTCCGAAAGCGGACTGTTGTAGACCGCGAACGAGGCTTTGGACTGCGGCAGATTTTCGAGAGGAACGTAGCGTTCTCCATTTGTGGGATTGTGCAAAACAAGATTACGCTGTCCGAAAGTACCGCGTTCCGTATCTTGTCCTGTCAGTCGTATCGGTGTTCCATCGGCGATAACCGAAGCATAAGCCAATGTCTCCGCGTGTCCCCAATCAATTTTGTTTTCATTGGTTTTGAGGGCGTCACGGCGGCGGCTGATAACAGAACGCTCCAGTTTCGCATTGAACGTAAAATCGTCTTGAAGTTTATAGAGTGCCTCGTTATAGGCGATCAGTTGTTCTGCCGGAACGCCCGTTTCGCGCTGCAAATTGGCACTGCGCGTCGCGTTCTCCAGATCGTCATGAGAGGGAGGTTTTTGTGCGTCGGCACGGGCTTCATTGAGTCGTTTCAGGGCGTTGGCGACCATCGCTTGGGATTCGTCGCGAGTGACAATGCCCTCGTTTTCCAACTGCTGCGCCCATTTGTCGCGCACACGCGAAATCTGCTCGATCTGAGCATACATCTGCGGCTGTGTAAAGGCGGGTTCGTCACCCTCATTGTGTCCATAGCGGCGATAGCCCACTAAGTCGATCAGAAAGTCTTTGCCGAACTGTTCGCGGTAGGCAAACGCCATTCGTACAACGGCAAGGCACGCAATCGGGTCATCGGCGTTGACATGGACAATCGGCATCTCGAAGCCCCGTGCCAAGTCGCTGGAATAGGTCGTCGAGCGCGAATCTTCCGGTATGGTGGTAAAGCCAATCTGATTGTTGACGATGAGATGGATCGTACCGCCCGTCGAATAGCCGGGAAGCCGCGAAAGGTTGAGGGTTTCGGCGACAATGCCTTGACCCGGAAATGCTGCGTCGCCATGAATCACAATGGGAAGCGATTCCTTGCCGTTCCACTTCGGTGCGCCGCCCTGCGTGCGGTTATCCTGTGCGGCGCGGGCGTGACCCTCGACAACGGCGTTCACAAATTCAAGGTGGCTGGGATTGGGAACCAATTTGACTGATACTTCCGGTGAATCGGGATGCCCATTGGTATACTTACGATTATAGCCAAGGTGGTATTTGACATCGCCTGTCCAGTCATCCTCTTCAGCGGTGGTTTCCAGTGTGGTTTGATTGTTGGTTCCTGATTCGAAGCCGGACAAAATCATCTCGTAGGGCTTTTCGAGAACATGAACCAAGACATTGAGCCGCCCTCGATGTGCCATTCCGATGACGGCTTCCGTGGTTCCGGTATGGGAACACAACGCAAGCAATTCGTCGAGCATCGGAACCAGCATATCGGTTCCCTCGATAGAGAATCGTTTGGTGTTCGCATAGGTTTTGTGCAAAAACTGCTCGAACGCATCAACAAGTGTAAGGCGTTCCAAAAGTGTGCGCTTGCCTTCGGGCGTGAAGTCTTTGAGATAGGTTCCGAGTTCGGCGTGGTCGTAAATCCAGTGGCGTTCAATGCTATCCTGAATATGGTCGGCTTCGTAGCCAATCGTGCCGGAATAGGCGAGACGCACCTTGCCCAACGCTTCAAGGGCAGTGGTTGTCGTCAGTGACAGCGGACCTCCAACAATGCTGGACGGCAGAGTTTGCAGGTCGGTAGTGGTTAGATTGTGCGCTTCGAGGGTGAGTTCTTTTTCGGCAGGGCGCGGTCTGTTCAGCGGATCGAGTCGCGCCTCCATATGCCCCATTTCGCGTACGAATCGCGCCAAACGTGCCGTCTCGACAATTTTCCGTATCTGCTCCTTGTCGCTCATAGCGATACCACCGACAATGGCTGTGGGAACAGCAGCATCTTCGGTTTTCGGGCGCAAAGGCTCCTGCGGGTGGCTGCCGTTGGTTTTGGTTGTCGCAAGGTCGGGCGCAGAAAGGGCAGTCGAGAGAAGAGAGAGGGCTTCTGTTGAGAGGGCAGCGAAATACTGCTGGCTGGCGGTGTCTACCGACGTGTGTTCATCGCGGTAGCGGCTATACAGATCGAGTACCGTGCCGGCATTCGACCCAAAATATTGAATAAGTTCTGTCATGGCGGTTGGTCAAACTCCCCCGTTGGAGTCGGAAATTGGCGTCCTGTCTCGTAAAAATGACGGGTTGGAACAAGGAATGATACCGTTATTGTTGGGAGAAAGTCAATCCGAATGCAGGGTAAAATTCCGGTAATCTCTTTTTTTGAGGACGTAGAGAAGGAGAGAAACGGTTCCTGAAAAGTCACAGTGCGGGTACAATAGGTTTGCGCTTCTCGCGCCAGATTTTGGAGAGACAATGAACGACGAAGAACGCTACCTATTCGATTTGCAGGGCTATATCATCCTCAAA
>CAZPZP010000075.1:0-10658 GCA_964591025.1 uncultured Chthonomonadaceae bacterium | reverse complement strand
GGAATTTCGTCCGCAGGACGGCTGTTTTTGAGTCGGGTACGTTCTTGTACCCGATTGACAGTTGAAGGGCTGATGCTGTTTGTCGAAAATAATGGGGTTCCCCATTATTTTCGGCGACGGCGACGCAGCAGGTTCTTTCGCCCAATAACCCAATGCCCCAACCAAAAAAAGTCTGCCGCGAATCCTCAGAAACTCAGGGCAGACTGTTCTTCCGCAGTGGATGCGGGCTTATGTGGAATTTTCATACGCTTCTTTTACCGAATAAGGCTTCTTTGCACTATGCGGCGGCACAAGCGAACTCATGGGCGGGCATCCGATATGCCTCGGCGGGCAATTGGAAGTCGGCGGGCGGCGTATAGATTACGGTTCCGTCGGCAGCAAACTCACGCTCGGCGTGCATATCGAGATAGAATAAAACCCCCCAGGGAACTGAGACCGAGATCGGCGCGGACATGGCGCGAAATCGGAGCATCACTGGAATTTGTTGATCGAACTGAAACATTACTCTCTCCTCCGTGTTCCCTCAGAAACGTTATGGCTGCGTGCTTGCCGGCATTGCAATCAAACTCATTCGGAAATCGGGAATTACTTAAGCGTCTCTTGTATACTCACTTATACAGACGGAACGCCGCCAAAAATGTTACAGTGTTTCTGAGCATTTGGGTTGTGGAAGTTGTCACAGAAGGAATTTCTGCCTGTCTGCTCCTCTTGATTTTGCAGACAAACTTCCCTTGCACAACGGGCTTGGTTTTAGAGTTGAGTTCTGTTGAAAACGGAAATCCACGAAAAGAAGGAAAACACTCATGCAAACTTTGGGCGTCGGAATGGTTGGTTATGGTTTTATTGGCAAGGTACACAGCCACGCGCATCGTTCGCTGCCGTTGCTCTACGATCCGCTTCCGGCAAAAACGCGGCTGGTGGGAGTTTGTACCACAACGGAAGCGAGCGGCAAAAAGGCGATAGAGCAAGCCGGATTCGAGTTCGCGACCCAAGATTATCGCGATCTGCTGGTGCGTGACGACATTCATCTCATTCATATCTGCACACCGAACGACGCGCATAAATCTGTGATTCTCGATGCACTGCGGGCGGGCAAGCATATTTATTGCGATAAACCGCTGGCACTCAATGTGGCGGAAGCCGAGGAGATTGTCGCCCTCGCCCGCACGGTTCAGACGGTTCAGCAAATGACATTCAATTATCGGTTTGTGCCAGCGATCATGCGGGCGCGGCAGTTAGTTGAAGCCGGATTTTTGGGTGACTTGTTTCAGTTTCGCGGAGCCTATCTGCACGCCGGATATATAGACGCCAATCGCCCGTTTTCATGGCGGCTCGACTTGGCACAGAGCGGGGGAGGGGCGATTGCCGACTTGGGGGCGCACGTCATCGATCTGGTTCGCTTTCTGCTCGGTTCGGGCGTTTCTGTTGGGCGTGCTGGAGAGTTTGCTTCTGTGGTCGCCGATCTCCAAACTGTGATCAGTGAACGCAAAGACCTGCAAACTGGAGCCATGAGAACCGTAGATGTTGACGACATCGCGACGGTTCAGTGTCGGCTCACAGGAGGCGCGTCAGGGACTTTGGAGGCATCGCGTCTTGCGACGGGTGTTCAGGACGAGCTGCGCCTTGAACTGCACGGCAGCAAAGGCGGTCTGCGGTTCAATCTGATGGAACCGAACTGGCTGGACGCTTATGACGCGACCCGTCCCGAATCGGCACTCGGAGGAGATCGGGGCTATACCCGTATCGAATCCGTGACACGCTATCCCAAACCCTACGCTCTCGGCGCGACAAAAAACACCGTTGGCTGGCTGAACTTCCATATTCAGAGCCTGTTCGATTTTGTCTCCAATGTGGCGGCGCACGGCGAAGGCAAGCCCGTCTCTGCTTGGTCACCGACTTTCGAGGACGGACTGGCGACTCAACAGATAATCGCCGCGTGTCAGCAGTCTGCCGCGCAGGGAACAATTCCCATCAATGTGGTATAACCGCACCGTTGCAAACTTATGAGGCGGCGAGAACGTCATCGAGGAGTATTAGGGGCAAATTGGGGACGCGGCGAAAGCCGGTGTCGTTGCTGACAAAGAAGGCGCATCCATACCGCAATGCTGTTGCCGCGTGAATGGCGTCGGGAGTTTTCAAGCCGTAACTCGCCCGTAACTGCGCCGCATCACGAATAACGGCTTCGGTGACATACAACAATTCCGTATTCGCTTGCTGCCACAGGGCTTCTCTTGCGGCAAGATGCACCAAATTACCACTGCGTAATGGAGCAACAAGCGTTTCCGCCAAAATCAGTTCACTGCTGATCACAGTGATCGTTCCTGCTGTTGCCGCATCCCAAATTGGCTGACACAGGGACGCATATTTCGCATTCCTGTCCACGGTGTAGATCACAATTTGTGCGTCAACATAGACAATTCCCGATGGCGGCAGGACTATTCGCCCCATGAATTTTTGATCTCCTCGATTTCACGTTCCATTCGTTCCATATCTTCCGGTGTACTGCCTCTGTCCGGCAGAGAAGCCAGAAACTCATTGACATTATTGAATTTGCGCGGTTGTATCACTGCTGTTCCACTGGCGGAACGCTGTCTGATCTCGATCTCCACTTCTGCGCCTTCTTCGAGTTCCGGCATTACCAATTCAAGACGTTTGCCGGGAAGAACTTTGGCTCGCGTTCGCAGAGTCGTCATGATTGTATTATCTGTTGTGGGCATATTGCACCTCCATTCGTATTATATCACGAAACAGCGCGACTGAGACAGACAACCCAGAGAGCGGCGCGTTTAGGAAATCCGCACCGTTGCAAACTTATGGGGCGGCGAGAACGTCATCGAGGAGTATTAGGGGCAAATTGGGGACGCGGCGAAAGCCGGTGTCGTTGCTGACAAAGAAGGCGCATCCATACCGCAATGCTGTTGCCGCGTGAATGGCGTCGGGAGTTTTCAAGCCGTAACTCGCCCGTAACTGCGCCGCATCACGAATAACGGCTTCGGTGACATACAACAATTCCGTATTCGCTTGCTGCCACAGGGCTTCTCTTGCGGCAAGATGCACCAAATTACCACTGCGTAATGGAGCAACAAGCGTTTCCGCCAAAATCAGTTCACTGCTGATCACAGTGATCGTTCCTGCTGTTGCCGCATCCCAAATTGGCTGACACAGGGACGCATATTTCGCATTCCTGTCCACGGTGTAGATCACAATTTGTGCGTCAACATAGACAATTCCCGATGGCGGCAGGACTATTCGCCCCATGAATTTTTGATCTCCTCGATTTCACGTTCCATTCGTTCCATATCTTCCGGTGTACTGCCTCTGTCCGGCAGAGAAGCCAGAAACTCATTGACATTATTGAATTTGCGCGGTTGTATCACTGCTGTTCCACTGGCGGAACGCTGTCTGATCTCGATCTCCACTTCTGCGCCTTCTTCGAGTTCCGGCATTACCAATTCAAGACGTTTGCCGGGAAGAACTTTGGCTCGCGTTCGCAGAGTCGTCATGATTGTATTATCTGTTGTGGGCATATTGCACCTCCATTCGTATTATATCACGAAACAGCGCGACTGAGAGAATAAGTTCTCCCCTCTCCTGATACGCTCGTTCCTCGCAGGAGAGGGGTCGGGTATGGGGTCAGTATATCCGCACCGTCGCAAACTTAAGGGGCGGCAATTTGACCTTGAGCGTGTTGTTCTCCCATGAGACTGCGCCCTCGACGGTGCGCTCCATCAGATCGACCTGAGAGGCGTTCGATAATCCCGCTGTGAGAGCCGGATTCAGTTCGACAATCGCTTCTGTGTCCTCTCCGTTGAGTTCTACCACGCGCACAATCAAGCCGTTGCCGTCTTCCGCTTGCTTGAGCGCACTCAGAACGACATTGGGCGTCAAAACCCGAACGAAACTGTCCTGCGCGGGGGCGTCACCGCTTTGCAAGTTTGCCGGAATGGGAATCAGCGGATGGTTCCAGCCCGCGCCGTGACGGGTCAGGTCGGCAGGAGTTGGCGGCGTATCGTGCAGGACAACGGCATAGCGCACGGTAGATTTCGCGACTTCCGGCGCGTGATCCGGATCGAACGACGAGCGCACAATCCGCATTCTCAAACGGGCATAGTCAACACAATGCCCGTATTTGCTGTCTTGGAGCAGGGTTGCTCCTGCATAAATTCCCGATTGGTAGGCAGTCTGTCCGCCAACATGAGCATAGCGTAGTGTTGGAACCTCTTCGTTCTTAAAGAGAGTTCGCTCCACACTGCCGAAGGGCGTTTCGTAGCGGCTTTGTTCAATGTCCATCGGCAAGTCAATATTGACACACAAGCCGGGAATGCCACGCTTGGCATCACCGATTTCGCGCCAATCTATATCAGCAGTGAAGTCGAGACGCGGTTCGAGTGCGTGGATCATCAATTGAACTCGAACGGTGCTTTGCGTGCCAGGAACTTCGAGATGCCATTCGGCGCGATAGCCTATCGCGTCCCCTTCGAGCGGCGTCGCGGTTCCCTGATTGCGGGGGACGCCGTGAATAGCGAAACCAATTGCTTTCAAGGGCTGTCCGTCATCTTCGCCGCCGATTGCCCACGAGGTCATTCCACGTGGCTGTTCGACAATATACTGCCATCCGCCCAATGGAAAATACCCGCCATTGAATTTCGCTCCCGTCCGCTTATCGATCAATTCCGTAATACCGCACTGGTAGCGGTCAAGGCGCATCTTGAAATAGGGCGTTTCGATCCAATCGTTGGCACTGGCACTGACAAGGGCTTCGGGCTGTTGCGCCGCGCCTTCACACAGCAGATAAGTGCGATAACCCAACGCCGGAACATCACGCGCATCGAATGCCACATTCAGTTTGTCATGTCCCCAATCGGAACCTTTGCCGAGAAACATCGTGGGATGTGCGACGCCATTTTCATCGAGCGCGACAATTTTGGCGGGGGAAAAATCGGTATCATAGAGAGCCACCGTAACCCGCTCCGAGCGCGTCCATGCACAGGGATTATACACAACGAACGGCAGAAACCGTCTGCCGCCTCCATTAGACTGCGAATAGCCGCTTTGCATCGCCCCGATGCCAGCACCCGCCACAAAGGGAGTATTGGCGGCACCTTGTTCCGCCAGTTTTCTTTCTTCTCTGCCGTCGAAAGTATCGGGCAGAAGCGACAGGGTATCGATTCGCCCCGACAGTGTTTTGCCCGCCGTGCGCTTGATTGCCCCCGTAATCGCCCCGACTTCTTGGAACAGCCCTTGCGCGTGTTCGCGGGTTTCACGCACGCCGCTGCCGGGCAGAATGTCGTGAAACTGGTTGAACAGCACACCGAGCCAGCCTTCGCGAAGCAGTTCCGTTGGATAAGTCTGCCCGCCCAATCGTGCGGAAATTGCGGCGAGGGTTTCTGCTTCGACGAGATAGTTTTCGCCGAAACGGTTGGCACGCTTGATCAAACTCTGCGAAGTATAACAGCCGGTAAACTCGAAATTCAGTTCGTGATCGATGATTGGAAGCGTCAAGCCCTGATCGGCAAGGGCTTGCTCAACGGTTTGGAAGTAGCGGGTTGCGGTTCCGAAAACGATTTGCGGATAAATCGGGAACTCGCGCAGAGACAGCAGGTAATCGATCTCTTTGCGGGTCGGACCTCCCCCGTGATTGCCGAGACCATAGATATTCAGCCAGTCGTGCAGTTGGGTCTCTTTGACGAAATTGACCATCGGAAGGGCGATGTTGTCGCCGATATTGACGTAACTGTTGTACCAAGTGCTTTCCCGGTTGACCAGCACACGCGATCCGTCGGGCGATTGCCAGTAGAACAAGGGCGGGCGGCGATCTCCAATCCGAACATGATCGAATCCGCCGCCCTGACGACAGCTGTAGTAGTATTTGGCGGCTCCTTGTGCCAGAATGCCGGGAATGGTATTGGCGTGTCCGAAGGTATCGGGTTCCCAATCCACCGGGACATCTTCGGGCGACAATCCGAACTTCTCCTGAAAATACAGGCGGGTATAGAGAAGATGGCGGCACAGCGATTCGGCGGAAGCGAGATTTTTGTCGCCTTCGACCCAGTGAACAGCGGTCACTTCCCAACGCCCCTCTTTGACCCGCTGCTGAATTTGTGTGAACAGATCGGGATAATAGCGTTCCATCAGGGCATAGACCGACGCCTGACTCTGCGAAAAGGTGAGTTCGGGATACTGCTCCATGAGGCTGAGGACTGAGGCAAACGTATCGTGGGTCGCGGCGACGGTTTCCGCCCAACTCCACATCCAGTTCATATCGATATGCCCATGCCCGACACAGTGAATCCGGTAATTTTTTGCCTCCGTGCCGATAGCGGACATCTCGGCTTCGGCGGCTTGAACGGCGGCGATTATCCCGGCGAGATCGGGTGCGGTTTCGGCATTGTCGAGAAGAGTTTGCGCCCGTTCGATACTCTCCTGCCAGCCTGTGGTATCGTATGCGGGAAGCGCGGCAGTGAAAGCACGGGCAAAGTTCATTTGCAGTTCGGCTCGCCGCATCCAAGCGGCGATCTGTTCTCCGGGCTGATCGTGCAGAGTGCGGAGTATCTGAGTTTGAGTATTGAGATTCACGGCGGCAAATTTCCTTCCGAAGCGGGAGAGATAACTGCTCAAAAGTTCGCCGACGATATGCCAGTTTCCTTCTCTAAATGAGAACAAACGCGGAGTTTTACTGCAAGAGAGCAATGGATAGACATTGATGGAAAATCAAGGAGAGAACAGCAATATGGAAAACACCAAAAATCAGGCAGAAGCGAGTGATAATCTCATTCGTGATATTCCATTGATGCAGCGTCGCACTCGCCAAAACGAGCCGGAAGATGTGCGGTTCCGCAATCGTCTCAAGTATCAGCTCGAAATCTCCAATGCTGCACTTGATACCATCGTTCATGAAATCACGGATGATGTTTGGAGCAAGATTGACTGTACCGAATGCGCTCATTGCTGCAAGACGCTGCAAATCGAAGTGAGTACGAAGGATATAGCGCGACTCGCCGCACATTTGGAAATTTCCATAAAGGAGTTCACCAAACGCTATACACGAATCGGCGAAGACAACGCGAAAGTGTTGAAGACGATTCCCTGTGCGTTTTTGGGCAAAGATAATCTCTGTACGGTCTATGAAGCGCGTCCCGACTCCTGCCGTGATTATCCGTTGCTGCACAAGCCGAATTTTCGGAGCCGTTCACTGTTCATGTTGGAAAGCAACGCGGTCTGCCCCATCGTCTTCAATGTCTGGCAAAGGCTCAAAGCCCGCTATGGGAAACGCAGCGGGCGCAGGTAAATTTCACAATGGCGATTGCTTTTTAGCCTAACATCGCCATTGCCGCGTTGACCGGACGCGGCGGCGGGGCGACGACGGCAGAGGCGCGGCTTGCAAGCAGTTCCTCGATATTGCGGGAAGATCGCACAATACTGCGTCCGGGATCACGAGTAAGATCGACGATCATCGGGTCGCTGAGTTTGCGCCCGCGCCGATCATACTGCACCAGAACAATGGGGCGCATGGGGGCGTTGGGAATGGTTCCGGCAACAACACCGACCTCGCCGGTATTGAGCAAGGTGGCGCACCCTTCGGGATACAGGGCGATACGGCGGGCTAAGGTGGCGATCACTTCGGGCGCATACTGCTTGCCCGCATTGGAAATGAGATAGGAGAGTGCGGCGTCCGGCAGCGCGGGGGCTTGCCCGAACATTGACGAAGTCAGCGAATCGTACATTTCCGCGACGCTGGCGATCCGCATGGCAATACTGAGGCGATCTCCCACAAGCGCGTTCGGATAGCCGCTGCCGTCCATATATTCGTGATGGCGCAAAATAATCTCAATGGCGGCGGGGCTGATCGCGTCGGCTTTCGCAAGATATTCGCAGGAAAGTTCGGGATGCTTTCGCAGTGCCTGTACTTCTTGCGCGGTGGGAAGTGTCTGCTTTTGCGCCAAATCATCGGGCATAAACAGCTTACCGATGTCGTGGAACAGCATGGCGGTGATCAGGTCTTTGGTGAGAGCGTCGGGAACGCGCAGGTCAATGGCGAGTGCCGCCGCCAGAACGGCAGTATTGGTAGAGTGCTGGAACAGATGGTCTCCACCCGCACTTATATCGAGCAGCGTAACCAACCCTTTGCGGCAGCTGAGCAGGGCTTCCATGAGTTTTTGGGCGACGGCTTTGATCTCGGCGACATCGAGTTGAATCCGTTTGGCGTCGAACTGCTCACCGAGTTTCTTGCAGGAATCGACAATGAGATTGACACAGCGTTCGCGGATTTCGGTGGTCTGCGGGCGTTCCACTTGTGCGCCATAGTTCGGGTCTATAAAGACCGCTTCGATGCGAAATTTGCGGAGGCGCATGATATGGTGTGGTCCCATCCGTTGACCGCGTGCGATCAAGGTTCTGCCCTGATCATCGCGCACATCCGCCGATACGTACATCCCTTCGCGCACATCCTTTGCTGCTACAAACTGCATGGTCCTGTCACTCCTTGAATGTCTCTGTCTGGTTTGGATTGTCGGCAAAGGAAATCAGGGCGTTCACTGTCACAGGTGCGGGTTTTCCACGACATAAGAAGTGACATACTCCCCTGCGTAAACGCAAGGGGCTTCTCAAACTACGCGCAACCTACTGGTTCACGTTGACGTTTGAGGGCAGTGTCCTTGCCCTCTTCATTGGCAGACCGAAGTCTGCCAATCTTGCGAATGTTCTCTGCGGCATTCTTGTCCCGATGCAGAACTAATCCGCAGTAAGGACAAGAATGGGTGCGTACTGAGCAGGCTTTGGGAACGTACTCTCCGCACGCAGAACAGTTCTGACTGGTATTGCGAGGACACACTTCCACCACCGTTTTGACGGCTCTTTCAGCCTTTGCTTAAAAAACAACGCAGAATTGTTCCCATGAAGCATCGGCAATCGCCAGTGCCAGATGATGGTTGCGGAGCATTCCGCGAATGTTGAGGTTTTCGACAAAGAGCGTGTCGAACTTCTTCTCACGGAACCGAAAACGAATTCACTACGAGCGGGTATACTCCATTTCCGTCTTAATATACTCTTAATGCCCGAAGAGTAAACTTGCACTCTGAAACGGGGCGAATGCAAACTGATTGATGGAGATAGGATGAAACTTCTGAACACACGCTGGATCGCTGGAACGGCTTTGATTTTATTCGCTTTGGGCTGCAAAGGCGACAAACCTTTCAAGCCCGCCGACGCCTATTTTTGGGTCAAGCCCTATATTCAACTTGGCAATAGCACGACAATTGGCGAGCGTGACACGCTCGAAATTCTGTGGCTCGCCGAGGAAAAAAACACCGATTGGTCTGTCGAGATCAAGCGATACGACTCGTTCGATTGGCAGAAGCTGTCTGCCCCAACCTATCAGCGCGTGGCAGTCGAAGGCGCGGCAAAGCATCGGGTTTATCATGCGGTTGCCAACGATCTGCCGCTTGGCAAGACATTCGACTATCGAGTTTTTGTCGGCAGCAAAGAGGTTTTTGCCGGAACCGGACAGGCACGCAAATCCGCCGAGATGCCCTTTCGCATGGTCGTTTTCGGAGACTGCGCGGCGGATACCACCGACCAACGGGCAATCGCCGCTCTCGTCTATAGGCAGAAACCCGACTTTTACTTTATCACCGGCGATATTGTCTACTCTCGTGGACGCGCCAGCGAATACCTCTCGCACTATTTTCCGGTTTACAATGCCGAGAAAGCAGACAGCAAAATCGGTGCGCCCCTGACGCGCTCGATCCTGTCTGTTGCGGCTCCTGGCAACCACGACATTTTGACAACCGATGTCGAAAAATATCCCGATGCCCAAGCCTATTTCTACTATTGGTCACAGCCGCTCAATGGTATCTCGCACGGTTTCGGCGCGAAAGGGACGCCCGTTCTCAAAGCGCGGAAATCCAAAATTGCCGCGTTTCGCCGTGCCGCCGGTGACAATTTCCCCCGCATGGCGAACTTCTCGTTCGATTATGGCAATACGCACTGGCTGGTTCTGGACTCGAATCCGTATGTCGATCCGTCCTCGCCGAAACTGCGCGATTGGATCGAGCGCGATCTCAGGAACAGCAAAGCCGAATGGAAATTTGTCGGCTACCATCATCCCGGATTTCAGTCGTCCAACGCCCACCAAAACGATCAATGGATGCGGATTCTCGCGCCCCTTTTCGAGAAACACGGCGTCAGTTTGGTCTTCAATGGTCACGTCCATAACTATCAGCGCAGCCACCCGCTGAAGTTTGTGCCGCAAGTCAGTGACAACGGCAAAATGCGGCAGAGTAACGGAACGGTTGGGGGCAAATTCTCTCTGGATACCGCCTTCGACGGCAAAACGCAGACCAAGCTCAACGGCGTTATGTACATTGTCACGGGGGCGGGCGGAGCCAAACTCTATAATCCCGAACTGAACGACGCGCCGGACAAATGGAAACCGTTCACCAAATCCTATGTCGCCGATACCCACTCGATAACCGTGATGGACGTTGACGGCAAAACCCTCACTCTCCGTCAAGTCGCCGCCAACGGCAAAGAGTTGGATCGCTTCACCGTGACGAAATAAACGATCCTCATTCATGTTCAGCAACTTCGCTTCGAGGGAATAGGAGATAAGGTTCGGCATTTGTCGTCTGATTCCTGCTTGTCTACAGAAAGGGACGCAA
>CAZPZP010000074.1:4055-10660 GCA_964591025.1 uncultured Chthonomonadaceae bacterium | reverse complement strand
GCGTCACGGCGTACCCGCTCAATAAAATCCTCGCGGTTCTCTGCTTCTCGTGTCGCCGAAGTCGCCAACGCCACAATTTCGGATGCCCCGAAGCCCCGTGCCACATCGGCAAACTTCGTGCAGACTAACGCCCCGCGTGCAATGGCGGCGGGCGTCATTTCCGATTTCTCGAATTCGCCTTCACCGAGCCGAACCACTTCACGATGCGACGCCAGCGTCGTCAAGCGTTGATCGTCTTCGGCACGCACCACCGCGAGACGGATGGAGTTTGTTCCAATATCTATCGCGGCAAAAGTCCGCGTGTCTGTCTTATCATTCATGAAAGCCTCTGCCGTGTAAACCCGCACCGAATTCTGATAACGATCTACGCATTATCGAATACATTGTCACGCATTCATTTTGGACTATAAAAACGAGAGCATCTCCCTCTTTGGGAACAGAAATCGAGGTTTTGCCTCTCCCGTCAAATCATTTATTCGCTATGACGACGACAAAATCCTTCCTTGGCGACACATCGGATTCGCTTCGTCACCTCTCTTGATACAAAAACAGCTGACATCGAGGTGGCTGTCATCATTCTTTTTGCAGCACTAAACGAACACCTTTTCTGCTTTTGATTCTATTTATGCAAGAGGTCTAATTCATGGGGTGTGTTCCTTTCTGGGTCGAAAAGAAGTGTATCCCATGGCAATGGCGGAAAGTCACAAACGGCTCTCTGCCGTTGCTATTTTTTGTCTAAATGTCAATTTATCGAGAGAGCGGGCAAAAAATTCGCCCATCATCGGAGTTTTTGCACAAAACTATCTTCTCTTGCCAAGAATCGTGCTATAATGATTTGTGCTATAAAAAGAAAATTTTTTGCGAACAGGATACAACTTGCAGGATTCTTTGCGTATAAACGCGAATTCTATAGAGCGTCCTGAGGAAGCTGCATCGTAAAATGGTGCAGCGACATTTGCTGACTGGCACACGCCGCTATTTTTTTGGCACTGTTTTTCACCATCCCCGCACACAGGCGGACAGCACGCCCTACAGGAACCGGAGCCGTGACATTGGCGCCGCTTGATGTGCTGCATGACGGAACTTGTGCGTTCCTTATTTTATTTGTCGTCATGCCGAAGGAGTAGATTGGATATGTCTGATGAGATGGTTCAGGGAACGACGGAACACACTGAGGAGACTGAGGAAACCGTCACTCCCACAGTCACTGCCCCGGTTGCAGTGACAGACGAACCGGCTCCGGCTCACTCGGTTGCTGCGTCCGACGCAGACAACGCGCCCGCGCCTGTCGCTTCTGCTGTCCCCGCCACAGAACCCGCCTCCGATAAGGACGAGTTCGCACAGGCGATGGAACAACTGGAAGAAAATAAAGATTTTATGGCGGCTGTCCGTCAATTGGCATCCGGCGATGTGATCAACGGAACCGTCATGCGAATTGACCGCGAAGGCGTCTATGTCGATGTCGGTGCCAAATCCGAAGGAATCATTCGCCTCAGCGAACTGACCCGTGATCCCAATGCCCTTCCCGAAGATATTGTCAAGGTTGGGGAGACGATCCGAGTCGTGGTTGTCGAACCGGTGGGTCGCGATGGCAGCCCGCTTCTCTCCAAGCGTCGTGCCGACGCCGAGCAAGCTTGGGACAAAATCGAAGCGGCACGCGCTTCCGGTGAGATCATTCAAGCCATTGTGCAGCAACGGGTCAAAGGCGGACTGGTCGTCAATTTGGGAATGCGCGGCTTCGTCCCCGCGTCTCATGTTGGCTCCGGAAGCCTTAAAGTCAATCTGGATCGCTATATTGGACAAACCATTCCGCTCAAGGTCATTGAAGTAGACAAAGACCGACAAAAAATCGTTCTGTCCAATAAACTTGCCATTCAGGAAGAACGCGAAACAAAAAGTGCGGAGTTGAAAGCGAACCTTGCACCGGAGCAACGCCGTCTTGGTACTGTAAGACGCTTGACGCCTTACGGAGCCTTTGTGGATTTGGGCGGCATTGACGGTCTGCTTCATATCTCGGAAATGTCGTGGACACGCATCAACGACCCGAAAGAGATTCTCAAAGAGGGGCAAGAGGTCGAGGTTATGGTTCTCAAGGTTGATCTTGAGAATGACCGCGTCTCACTTGGTCTCAAGCAGATTCAGCCCGATCCGTGGAAAAATATCGCCGAGAACTTCAAAGAGGGCGATGTCATCACCGGCAAGGTGACCCGAATTGTGCCGTTCGGTGCGTTCGTTCAGGTGGAAGGCGGCATCGAAGGGATTATTCCCAATGCCGAAATGCCCCGCAATCGTGGCGGCAAAGGCATACCCCCACCGAATGTGGACGATGAGGTCGAGGTCAAAGTCATCTCAGTGCGCCCCGATGAGCGCAAAATGTCACTTTCGATGAAAGCTCTGCAACCGCCGGAAGAAGTCTCTCCAAATGCGCCGCGTGAATCTTCTGCCCCCGCAGATTCCAACACGGACAATAGGGGAGGAGCGGACAGCGGACGCCGTAATCGCCGAGGCGGTGGACGCCGCGACGACGAGGAAGACGACTTCCCGCGCTATAATCCGGCACGCGAAGAACCGCGCTTCACTATTGGGGATATGCTGGGCGATGCGATTGCTCAACAACGCAAAGACCGCAAAGAAAAAGCCCGCCGCGCCCGTTCTGAGCGTGAAGAGGACGAAAGTCTCGAAGGCGTCTCCGAAGCAGAACTGCTGGCAACAAGCGGCGCGGAAGAGACCCCCGTCATAGAAGAGACAGTCGTTGAAGAAACCGTTGTCGCGGCAGAAACGGTTACGGAAGAGACAGCCGTCGTAGAAGAGACCGCTGCCCCGAAAGAGGAAGAGACAGCCGTCGTAGAAGAGACAAAAGTCTAAACAGAAGAGGGGCGCAGCAAGCAACGCCCCCTCTCTGTAAAATTTGTCTTGACGCACGCGAAACTTGTGCTATAATGAAAGTGATTGGCGTCACTGGCGGAATCGCCACGGGGAAAAGTCGTGTGATGCAACTGCTGCAAGAATACGGAGCGGTTGCTTTCAGTGCCGATGAAGCGGCGCGTGCCGTGCTTACCCCCGGTGGCTCTGTGCTTGCCGAGATTGCCGAGACGTTCGGCTCCGACGTTCTGAACCCCGACGGAACGCTAGACCGAAACCGATTGGGCGCGATGGTCTTTGCTGACACCGACGCCCGCGAACGTCTTAACCGAATCACTCATCCCCCCATTTTGCGCTTGCTCTATGCTCAAATTGCGGCAGCGCGAACTGATCTCCCTGCCGACTCCCTGATTGCTGTCGAAGTGCCACTTCTCTATGAAGCCGATCTGGAAAAGTGGTTCGACTGTGTGCTAACTGTTGCCGCTTCGGAGCCTGTCCAAATCACCCGCTTAATTCAGCGCAATGGACTCAGCGAAGAAGATGCACGCCAACGTATTGCTGCTCAAATGCCACTCGCGGAGAAGATTCGCCGCTCTCATTTTGTTCTTTGGAACGATGGAAGCGAAGCAGAACTGAAAAATAATCTAAAAAAAATCATTTTTCAGCAAAAAGAGGAGGTATCTGGCAAGGTTATGGTGAAATAGAGGTTGCGTTCACACTTCGAGTGTGATATAATCCGCACTTGGCAGGGAAGGCGTCCGCTGCGTCCCTCTCTACTCACCGCTCAATGACAGATAACACCTTACGCTCGATGCTTCTCCCTCTGACTTGTACTTTGATGCAGAGGTGCGAAAATTATATGTACTCTCATGCCGGCAGTGTTCCCTCTCCGGCTGTGCAGGCTTTCCCCTTTCAAGCGTGCCAAGTGTGATCATTCAGGAGGTAGGACTCGATTTGAACAGAGCCAGACCGCTACGATTTGCCCTGCTTGCATCGGTTTCCGCCACATTGTTGGCGGCAGGCGTCCTTGTGATCGCCCAACAAAACCGAAACAATCCGCAGGGATTAATAAACCGCCTGCTTCGTGCAGGGGGGGCGCCAAAACGTGCCGCTTCCAATGAGAAGCACGTCAACCGCTCCAACATGAATAAGATTCCGCCGGAGATTACGCGCCGAGTCTGGGATGGCAAAGGGCGCACTCGCGCACCCGGCGATCAGGCTGTCTCTCGACAGACTGTTCTCATCACCCGACGCAATCCCGCCGGACAATTTTCTCAAGACCCGGCTCCGTCGCAAGATCGGCATCCATTCTGGACGTTCGACGAAAGACTGATCTATTTCGACAGTGACCGTACCAGCGATACCAATCCTGCGCCAAATCCAACCAGCACCTTCAACGTGTTCCGAATGTTTCCCGATGGTTCGGGCATCACACAGGTCACGACAGGATCAGGCAACAAAATCGAGCCGCGCACTTCCAACGATGGAAGCCGACTCGCATACGTTGCCGGAGGCACGGTAGCCGCACCGGGCGCAATCAACTCGCCGACCACCGGCTTCAACCTGTTCGTCCTCAGTTTCGCCAATGGGGAGATTCGCAGTCTGACGCAGGTCAATCCGTCCGGCTTTGCCTTTACCGATGTGCGGCATCCGTCGTTCTCTTCCGGCGGCAACGAAGTGGTCTTTGCCGGGCAGACTGGTGCGGGAACGCCCTATCATATCTACATTGTCAATGTGGATACCGGCGTTATCCGCCAAATGACACGCGGCGGTTCCAACGATTATTCGCCGTCATGGTCGCCTGATGGCAATCTGATCGCGTTCACCACGAACGCCATCGCGTTTACCACAGGCAACGGTCCAGTCACAAGCACCGTGCTTGCGCCCAACGACGATATCTTCATTATCTCGCCCAACCAGTTCCGACCCAACGTCAGAAAAGTGACGGGAGCCGCTTTCAGCGGAATGAACTCCTCCAACAAAAATCCTGCGTGGAGTACACTGCGCGTCGATCCATTGATTATTGTCCCGAACGAGACCAATGATCGCGGCGACATCACCAGTTCGCGGGTCATGCTTGCATTTGCCAGCAACCGTGCCGACACGACACAGCCGCCAGACGGCATTGCGGATGCGGTTGTCCCGACAACAGACATCTATTTCCTACAAGTCGGCATTCAGCCCGACCCGGCAAACCCCGGCTCTTTCACGATCCGAACACCGGAGGCGACAGGCAACCCCGCGATCAAGCTGCAAACCAGCACGCCGGATACCGCCATTGACGCTACCGAAGCGGCGTTCCTTTTTGATCCGCTGTTTGCCACGAACGAAGATTATCCGGCATGGCCGCAATATATCAGTTCGTATCGAATCGCATTTGAGAGTGATCGCGGCAATAACTTGAACATCTGGGCATCAACGATTGTTGACATCAATGCCCCGACCCTGCTCAAGTTCAACATCCGTGACAACCAAATTCTCGACATCTCCCGCAATAGCGCACCCGGCTCTCCCGTGCGTGAAGTTTCTGCGGGCGAAACAGTGAGAGTACGCGCTCGTGTCTCCGATTATGAGTCCGGTCCTTACCGTTCCAGATCGGATACAGATACGCACGCGCCGGTCTATGCACAGATCAAAACGCCTGAAGGTCCTTCAACGAGTGCGGATGGCAGGGAACATAAAGCTTATTTTGTGGGACCCGGTGCGCTCGACCTGACCAACTCCGCAGTGAACGCGCCCTATGAATGGGACGCACAGGCGATTAATCCTAATCAGGATGCTCCGCAATTCCGTGCGCCTGGATTTATAGGAACAAGCGGGCAAAATCTTTTCGGATCAATCCCGCAGGAGTGGCCCGGCTGGAACCTCTATATTCCCGGCTTCGACGATGAACTCGCCTTCTCAGGAGGGCTTAATCCGCCCGACGATCAGTTCTGGCTGCCGATGTATGACAACGGTCCAGAAAGCGGAGGCGGCAACGAACCAGACGGTGAAACTGCCGGTGACGGCATCTACTCTGCCTCATGGCGCACGCCCGTTGCGTTTCCGAGCGACTGGATCATAGACCTTGTTGTTTACGACAACGCGGTCAACCCATTCGACCCGAACATCACGACGAACTGGAAAATTTACGACAACATCTGGGGCTTCAGCACGAAGCCGTTTGTCGCACAGGGAACCCTGTTGTATGTCAACGATTATGACTGCGGACAGAAGTTCTTCACAACCCGATTCGGCACAGCCACCACGCTTGGCGGTCAGATCTTCACCGCCTTTCCGACAGAGAGCTGGATGACCGAGATCGATCCCGGTCTCTTGCCGACAAGCTATCAAACGACGGCTGCGCCGCCTGCACTCGGTCCTCTGCTCAATGTTCTCAATCCATTGGGGCAGGTCTCCTATTCCGACAGTTTGACCAACGACGGCACGGCGATCCCGATCACGCAACGCTATGATCAATGGCGTATTCTGTGTCGCGGTGCCGTACCGGAATCGGTTTTGAATCAATATGGAGCGCGAATTGAAACTCAACCGCCAGACGTTCTCGGCGGGGGAGCCGGACCAACACAGCGCGTGGTTGCAGAGCGTTGTATCGTCTGGCACGCCCCTTATACTGGTGACTTGTTCGTTGGTGCCGGCACTCTGGTTGATGTCAATGTTCAGAATCAACTGCGAGCCTTTGTGGGACGCGGCGGACGCCTTCTTGTCACAGGGCAGGACATTGCCTGGGCATTGTCTCTCGG
>CAZPZP010000074.1:2860-3955 GCA_964591025.1 uncultured Chthonomonadaceae bacterium | reverse complement strand
TCGTCCTGCCATTATGTGGCACGTGGACAATGAGACGACACGCGGCAAAATCGTGTTCTCGCCCTTCGGCTGGGAAGGTATCAACCCGGAATTCTTTACACTTCCGGGAACTCCCCCTCCCATCGTGCTGAAGAACCGCCGCGCTGAATTGATGCACAACGCGCTGGATTATCTCCGCACGGGACGCATTGTCGGCTCGGTGCGAGACATCAATGGCGCACAGCCATTGAGCCGTGTGTTCATTCGAGCGATTGATATTCATAATGGACAGGTTGCAGGAACAACACTCAGCCAAGCCAACGGCGAATATGTGGTCAACGGGCTTGATCCGAATGGTCTCTATCTGATTGATGCCTTTGTCGCCGGATTTATTACGGCGCACAATCAGAGCACTCCGTTCCATGGTGGGTATCAGTCGCGTTTGGACTTGTTCCTGACACCGGCACAACCCGGAACGATCAATGGCGTTGTTACCCTTGAGAGTAGCGGTGCCCCGATTGCAGGTGCAGTAGTTGTAGCGACCAATCCGGTGACAGGCGATACCTATACGGCAACCACCGACTCACTCGGACGCTACGCGATCTCGACTCCGGTGATTACCGACCCCGCCAATCCGGGGGTCGCGGTAGGCTATATTGTTCGCGTAACGAACTTGGCAGCCCTTGGTTACTCGACCAGTGTTCCACCAAGTTATGGCGGAGGCGAAACAGGAGCATTGCCGGCAGTTCCCGTCGGACCAAGCGAAAACGTCACAGGGATTGACTTCAAACTCAAGCCTTTGTCGGGCAGCATCGCCGGTTCAGTGGTTCGAAATGATAATGGTAATCCGATCAACGGAACATTGGTCACGGCGACAAACGGCACTCTGACTTTCACGGCGACAACCGCGGCAGATGGAACCTATACCATCCCCAACGTCGAGCCGGGAACTTATGGAGTGGTGGCGTCGGCGGTTGGCTTCAGTGCCAGTCCCTCGATAAGTGTGGTTGTCGCCTCCAATCTCCCCACGATCAATATCAACTTCCGGCTGGACACCGTGCCTCCGGGCAGTATTTCTGGTCTGGTACAAACCACCATAGGGCAAGCGGTTTTCGG
>CAZPZP010000074.1:0-2760 GCA_964591025.1 uncultured Chthonomonadaceae bacterium | reverse complement strand
TCGCGATGCGGTATGTGAATGCGGCGACCTTCGAGTTGGGCAAGGGCTACTTCCTTGAATCACTCAATTCTGCGACTTCGCTGGCACTGATCGAAAGAGGAACCCCGGCTCCGCTAGGCGATTCCTTCCCGATACAACTGCGCGAAGGCTGGAATATGATCGGGACTCCGTTCAACTTCCCGCTGAACCTCTATGGGCTGAAAATCCGTGAAGCCGACGGCAGTATCGTGGATATTACGGCGGCACAAGCCGGAAGCAATCCTGCGATTGGCGGCGCACTGTGGACGTATGACAGCGGCGGCTATCAATTGGCATACACACTCGATCCGTTTAGAGGCTATTGGATACGTGCCTTCCGCAGTGTGACCCTGTTGGTTCCTCCGTCGGCACGTCAAGACCGCAGTGTAACCATCGGCAAGGGGCGTTCGCCATTCAGCAACGCAAGCGGCGACGGCTGGTCACTCGACCTGCTCGCCAAAGCCGGAACGGTTCATTCGGCTCCGAGCCGCATCGGAGTCACTCGCACCGCAAGCGATACCTATGACCGCTTCAAGCTGGAATCGCCCCCGATTATCGGTAATGATGTTGTCACATTGACTTCGGAACACACCGATTGGGGCGGCAAAAACGGCAAGTACAGTCTCGATATGCGCTCCGCATCTAATGCCACGCAGACTTGGGAGTTTACTGTCGCCTCCAATCTGCGGAATACGCCGCTGACCATTCAGTGGCCCGCTATCGCAACCGTTCCCGGCAAGGTAGAACTTGTCCTCACCGACTTGGACAACAAAACCACGCTGGATATGCGGACGCGCAGCAGCTACACACTGCCCGGCACACAGGAGAATATGCCGCGCCACTTACGGGTCGAGATGCGACGGGCAAGCCGCCAATCGCTGGAAGTTCTCGGACTGGCGGCGGTGATCAATCGCAACGCAGGAACCCGTGCGGCGACCTCGGCAGCCATCTCCTATCAGGTGACGGCAGACGCCGAAACGCAGGTCACTATCCTGCAAAACGGCAAGCGCATCCGTACATTGGAAACGGGACGCTATCGTTCTGCTGGTTCCGCAGATGCTCTGTGGGATTTGAAGGACGAAAAAGGTCTGCCCGTCGGGAGCAACCAATATACCGTTGAAGTTCGCGCATCGGACAGCAAGGGGCGCACACGCCGCCAAGTGGTTCCGCTGTTGATCACACGGTAAAACGATAGACCCTCCCCCCTTCCCCGTAACGCTGTTGTGGGGGAGGGGAAGCGTTCTCCCTGTTCGAGAGAGTGTGAGGACTAACTTTCACGTCGCTCCCGGTTCTAAGACGAGGAGTGGACTGAAACAAACTTGAAATTCGCGATTCCCGTCCTGATGAGATCACTTTCATGAGACGGGGAAGAGGAGAACGAAGAGTGACCAAAATTCGCATGAATCCTGTCACCCGCGCCATTGCGCGGCTCCTGACACTGGCGATGATCCTTCCGATGCTGCTTGTGGGGCGATTGAATGCCTCTGCCCAAGCCCAACAGAAGATCAAGGTGATCGTTGCTGACTTCATTAACAAAGCGACCGGCACAGTAGATGACGCTTCGCGCAATGCGGGGGCGGCTGTCTATGATGAACTGACCAATACCGGACAGACCCGCTTCGATCCCATCAGCCGTTCGGAGATGCTGAAAACGGCGGCATCGATTCGCCTCGATGTACCAAGCGATCCCAATGCCCCGACCTATTTCACTCAGCAGGAATTGATCCTGATTGCCAAAGCCGCTGGTGCAGAAGCAATTTTGACTGGTGAAATCGTCGCCAATACACCGAAGAAAAGAGGGGGCAATCCTTCTGTCGGAATCGATGTCGTTTTAACCGATGTGGCGTCGCTGGAGCGGATCAATGGCGGAATCGCCATTGCGGAAGCGAAGCCGATGCCCGGTCAGCCTCTTAGCCCGGAAGAGTTGGCAATCAATGCCTCTTCTAAAGCCGCAGTGGACGTTGTGCGTCAAATGGTTTCACGCCAATTGGTTTCCGCCACCGTCTTAAACATTGTCGGCGAAAATGTTGTTCTCAATCGTGGTTTGCGCGATGGCATCAAAGTGGGCGATGAGATGGTTGTTTTGCGTGAAGAAGCCAATGGCTCCCGCACCAAGCAAGCCCGCATCAAAATTGCCCGTACTTATCCGACAGATTCGGAAGCGGATGTTGTTCAACTCGGCGGCGGTATTCGTCCCGAAGATATTGCGCGTGTTGTCTATCGCGCTCCGTTTGTCTTGACAGTCGGCGGTGGCACAGTACCCACAACAGCCAACCGCTCCGTCAACTTCAGCAACATTGGCAAAACCCTGTCCGTCATCGGTTTGGGTGTTCTGGTGGCGGCAGCAGGGCGCGGAGGACAAACCTCGGTCACCAATGTCGTAGCAGAAGCCGGCAACGAAAACGATACACCGATTGTTCGCATTACTTTCGGCAATAACATCTTCGGTGACGCCAATGTGTTGCAGTACAAAATTTTCCGCAACCCCGACTTTCCATTCTCGCCGACGCTTGGCGGCGGTGGTCAAGGCGGTGGTGGTCAAGGTGGTGGTGGCGTCGGTGGTGGCGGCGGTGCAGGCGGTCAGCAACAGGGCGGGTTGCCAATTGGAACCACTACCAGTACACTACGTTCGTATACTGACCGCCCATCTCCCTATTTCCCCTATGCCAATGGAGCCACTGTCTTCACGGGCGGAACCGCATCGAGTTCTGTAGGCGGTGGCGGCGGTGGTCAAGGTGGCGG
>CAZPZP010000073.1:8032-10686 GCA_964591025.1 uncultured Chthonomonadaceae bacterium | reverse complement strand
AATAAAGAGAAGAAGGATTTTCTCGTGCATCTCGCGAACTCCAAACCTATGCAAATCGCCGCCTGTTGACCTATCAAACCCCATGCGACGCAAACACTTTGCACTGGAAACGGTTTCTGCCAATGCTCCGATTCTCCTTGTTTCCCTCCGTGTTCCTGTCCTGCTCTTCTCTGTTATGGAGTATCGGATTAGTTTTAGGAACGCTGTGTCTGCCGGAAATCTCTGACGCCCAAACCGCACCAACCCGCGAGAATTATCTGCGGCTTGCCGACGAAGTCAACGCCAACCTGAACCGGCACATTGTCGGCAAATGGTTTCCTGCCGCTGTCGCGAAA
This sequence comes from uncultured Chthonomonadaceae bacterium, assembly GCA_964591025.1. Lineage (GTDB taxonomy): Bacteria > Armatimonadota > Chthonomonadetes > Chthonomonadales > Chthonomonadaceae > CAZPZP01. The sequence continues at coordinate 10,351 of CAZPZP010000073.1, read as the reverse complement.
GAATACGGCGGGTTCCATCAGAACTTTCAAGAAGATTGGTCATTGGCGCGTGATACCGAGCGTTCCGTCGTCTATCAGTCGCGCCTGATCTGGATGGCGTCGCAGATGATTGCCCGCAATGCGGCGCAAGCGGAAGCCTACCGGACTGCCGCCCGACATGGCTTCGATTATCTCTCCGAGACCATGCAGGATCAGGAACAGGGCGGATTCTTTTGGGCTGTCAATATGCAAGGCAAACCAATGACTGCCCGCAAGGACGAAAAGCACGTCTATGGGATTTCGTTCGCGCTTTATGCCTCTTGTGCCTACTATCGCGCCACACAGGATCAACGCGCCCTCGACCTCAGCAAGCAGACGTTTCGCTGGCTGGAAGAACACGCCCACGACGCAAAAAATGGCGGCTATTACGAAGCCCTCTCCCGTGCTGGAAACCCGATCTTGACTCCAACCGATAAGGCTGTTCCAAGTGATGCCATTGGGACACACTACGGCTATAAATCTATGAACAGCCATATCCATCTGTTGGAAGCGTTCACGGCGTTGTACTCAGTGTGGCGCGACCCGGCGGTGAAGCGGCGTCTGGAAGAGTTATTTCTGATTGTGCGCGACAAGATTGCGGTTGCGCCCGGCTGCCTGAACCTCTATTTTACGCCCGATTGGAAACCGATCCCGGAACTCGATTCGTTTGGGCATGACATCGAAACGGCGTATCTGCTCACCGAAGCCGCAGAAGTTCTCGGCAAGCCAAATGACGCGAAGACATGGCGGGTTGCCCGCTCTCTGGTGGATCACGCACTCGATTACGGTTGGGATGCGGAGTCGGGCGGTTTCTATGATGCGGGGACAACTTTCGGCACGCCCTCTAAAAAAGAGAAAATCTGGTGGGTTCAGGCGGAGGGAATTAACGCGCTCTTATGGATGCACCGCCGCTATAATAAAGAGACGCCGCGCTATTGGAACGCTTTCGTGAAGCAGTGGGAATTCATTCGCACGCACCAAGTCGATCCGAAATATGGCGGCTGGTATCCCCAAATTGAGCCGGACGGAGAGCCGACCAAGAATCGCCAAAAAAGCGACGGCTGGACGGAATGCTATCATCAAGGCAGGGCAATGCTGGAGGTGGAAGCAGTACTACGCGGTCTCGCCGATCCTGCCCTTCATTAAGAGCGAGTTGTTTCAGACTGTTCAAACGGGAACATTTTCAAGCAAGCATCGTCTTTACTTCGATGGCAACATCACTTCCAAGAAGGAGTATAACACGATGAAAAACACGAAAATACTGGGGTTGACTGCTCTTGCTTTACTGAGCCTGGCGCCGATGATGGCGCAAGCCGACCGCAAAATGGTTCAAGGCAGAACCGGACTGCCGCTTGTACGCGATGGCGGCGGCAATGTGACAATGGAAAACGGCGTCGTGCTGATGAACGTCGCTGGCAATTCCTTGAGGGTGACGCAGGATTACAAATTACACTATCCGGGTCCGCCGTTGGAAACAGGGGCGCAGCAAATCACGATAGCAGTGCGCGAAGATTTCTTCCGCTCGACTGACAACGAAGCACCCAAGGTAACTAAAAGACAAGCACGCGGATTTTCTGCATTCAATGTCATGGTTGATGGGCGTCAAGTTCGCACGATGACCGAACCGTGGGGACTCAATGACCGAGAAGATACAGCGACACGCTGGCGTACATGGACAATCAACTTTAGACCCGGACAAGTGCGACGGCTGCGAATTGTTTCCCGCGCCCCTCTCGGAACTATTGAGAACCGCAAATATGCGGAATTCCGAACGAAAGATTTGGCGGATTGGCGTGGTGCGCCGAAGCGTTTAGAGATACGCTTTAGTGCGCCCGGCAAAACTGAGTCGCGCTTGAGCGGATTGGAACCGAAACCGACCAATGTCAATGTCAATGCGGCAAATTGGGTCTATACCAACGAACGCCCGCGCCGTGACATTTATGCACAGATGCCTGTCGGCTACGGGCGCATGGCTTCCCGCCGCTAAACTCCATAAAACTGGAGCCGCCTCTCTCTAATTCAATAGAGAGAGGCATTTTGCTATTTGCCTTCTCAGCGGTAATAGGGGTAATATCATACCTCCTGTGGCGAGGAGGAAAATTCATGGCTGATGATACCCAACGCAGTTATGATAGTGTGGCAGAAAATTACGCAGACCGCTTTTGTGATGAGATGGACGCCAAACCCTTTGACCGCAAGATGCTGGATGGGCTTATGGAAAAAGTGGAAGGTTTGGGCATAATCTGCGATATGGGTTGCTGTCCCAGTCAGGTCGCCCGCTATCTGCATCGTCAGGGCGTG
>CAZPZP010000073.1:0-7932 GCA_964591025.1 uncultured Chthonomonadaceae bacterium | reverse complement strand
CACGCGCAGAATTTGAATCCCGAAATTTCCTTCCAACAAGGCGATATACTCGCTCTCGACCATATCGCGGACGACTCTTTCAGCGGCATTATGGCGTTTTATTCCATCATTTATATTCCCCGCGACCAATCGGTTCAGGCGTTGCGGGAACTCAAGCGCGTGTTGCGTCCAAAGGGAGTGCTGCTGCTCACATTCCATATCGGACAGCAGACCAAGCATCTCGACGAATGGTGGGGCAAAACGGTCAACGTAGATTTTTATTTCTTCGAGACGGAAGAGATGAAGGGCGATCTGACGGAAGCAGGTTTCGAGTTAGAAGAGGTCATTGAGCGCGATCCCTATCCCGAAGCGGTAGAACATCAGAGCCGACGCACCTACATTTTCGCTTCGTTCCGCAACATCACAAGAGCGTGAAAAACTACGGCAAGAGATCGCTCAGTAATCCCCGCATTCACTTTTTGCCCAATGAGGAGCAACCCATGAGTCTCGGTATCGGAATCGTCAGTTTCGCACACGGTCACGTCAACGCCTATGCCTCCCGCATCAAAACCTTCGAGGACGCCCATCTTGTCGCCGCGTGGGACGACGACACCGAGCGCGGAACCAAACAGGCGCAGAGTTTCGATATTCCCTATTCGCCGTTTCTCGAAGAGTTGCTGAACAATCCTGAAATCAACTGTGTCATTGTCGCTAGCGAAACCAACAAACACGCCGACTTGTGTATCGCCGCGATGGAAGCGGGCAAAAATGTGCTGCTCCAAAAGCCGATGGCGATATCCTTGCCGGAATGTGACCGCATTATCGCTGCACAGGAAAAATCGGGTGTATGGTTCAGTTTGGCATTCCAAATGCGCTGTGACCCACAGAATATTGCTATGCGTGAGATTGTTCAGAGTGGACGATTGGGCAAAATCGGTATGGTGCGCCGCCGTCACTGTATCGGCGTTTTGTTCAACGAGAGCTTTGTGACGGGCGGCTCGAAATGGCACGTCAGCAAAGAGGCAAATCGCGGAATGTTCTTCGACGATGCCATTCACCCATTGGATTGGCTTGTGTGGACTCTGGGGCGCAAACCCGTTTCCGTGATCGCCGAGATTGACAATGTGCTGACCGATGTCGCGCCCGACGATACCGGAATCGCGGTATTTCGCTTCGAAGATGGACTCATGGCGGATATTTTCAATGCCAGTGTGACTCATGTTGGTGAGAACACCGTCGAAATCTACGGCGAAAAGGGCGTTCTGATCCAAAATCACGGCGATGGTCCGTCGTGCCAGATCAAGCCGCCGCATCCCATCGGCGTCAAACTTTATGAAACCGAGAATGCCGCGCTTGGCTGGCAGGATTTGGGGATGTCGGTTCCGCAGAGTCACGGGGAACGAATTGCGGGGGTGGCGCGTCCGTTTATCGATGCCCTAAAATCCGGCGTGCCGATGTGTACCGCACAGGAGGGGCGCGTTTCCGTCGAACTCTGTGCGGCAGCCTATGACGCTGCCGCAACAGGAACCCGCGTGAAGTTTCCTTTCACCGAATAAGAATCTATGTCAAAAGTGCTGTCGGCACCAAGTTTGTGTCTCAACAGGGGACTTTTCGCGTCCGCAGGACGGCACGGCGGCTTGACCGCCCCCGTCGGAGAAATTGCTTCCACCATATTTGCCCGTTCAGAACCCTGCGCGGACTCCATGACTTCAACTTTTGACATAGATTCTCAGGGAAAATCTATGTTACGGAAATTCTTGCTTCTTGACAAGGACTGCCGCAATGGTTATACTATGCACATCTCAACCCAAAGTCTTTTCCCTTCTCAATGCGCGTTTTTCGTTTCTCAGTATTCTTTTGTGTCAGTTTCGGGGGAGCCAAATGGAGGCAACTATGGCGCAGACAACCACTATCAGCGAAGTACAGGAACGGGCTTTTATCGAATCTATCGGCGCGGCATTGACTGGAATAGCGATATTTGTTATTGCGGGCATTTTGTTCTATTTTATGAAGTTTTGGCTGATTGATGCCACTTCGCTTTTAATCGGACGGGTGTTTATGGGGATCGCGATGCTGGTGGGCGTCGGCATTCTCGGTGCTGCGATCTATAATGGAGCCTTGTCACGCAAAACGGCAGGCGTGGGATTCGCCTGTCCTTATTGCGAGAAAACGATGCAGTTTCTTGCGCCGCCGACAGACGATTTTGAGTGCGAGCATTGCAACCGTATCGTTCATATCAAAAATGGCGTTCCCGCCGAGGTGCGTGTTGTCACTTGTCAAGCGTGCCGCACCAATCACCGTGTCGCCATTGTGACACAAAGTTATGTTTGTGACAACTGTAACCGTCCTTTGCGCTTGGCATGGATCAAGCAAGACCCGAAAGTCGGAAACGAAGAGCGCGAAGGCGTATTGCAGAATTATGACGTGTTGCTGATCGCCTTTGATCGCCGTCATGAGAACGAACTTGCCTTTAAAATCCAGAGTTTGATGGTGATCAATCTCAACGATGCCCGTAAAGCGATGACAACCGCAACCAGCCAGACGCCTCTCACTGTGGGGCATGATTTGCCACAGCGTAAGGCAGAAGCCATTCGCCGCCAATTGCAGGAACTGGGAGCCACGTCCACGATTCGAGCGGCGATGTCGGGAGTGGTTCCCACACAAAAATAGAAATCTGTTACCGAGGTTGATCGCGTGAGTTTTTCTGTCACAGTCTATACAACCACTTGGTGTTCCGATTGTTCCCGCTCCAAACGCTTTCTCAATCGCTCTTATACTTCCTTCGAGGAGATTGATATCGAGAGAAGTGAGACCGCCGAAACGACGATGCGCGAGATCAACGGAGGCTCCGGCAAGGTTCCGACGATTGTCCTTGTCTGCGATACACGGCAAATTGTCCTTGTCGAACCGAGCGATGCCGAACTCAAGCAAGCTCTGTGCGAACTGCGAGAGTAGAGAAAAAGCCAAACGATATTGAAGCGCGGTAGAGCCAATGTGAGGCGAAGCAGGTACAATACTGTGGAAGAAGGGACTGTTCTCTTCTTCACTCCCTGAATTCTAAAGGAGAACCTTCGTTATGGCTGATCGAAGCGTCACTTTGCGCGGAACCGCGTTTCCGCTTGATGGACCGGAACTGAAAGCGGGCGACAAAGCCCCCGACTTTACCCTGCAGCAAAGTACTGCGAACGGTTTGGAAGACCTTAACCTCGCCCATTTTGCGGGCAAAACTCTATTGGTCTCCGTTGTGCCGTCGCTCGATACCCCTGTCTGTGCAACGCAAACCAAAAAGTTCAACGAAAAGGCGGCGGCTCTGCCCGACAGCGTTGCCGTATTGACCGTCAGCACCGATTTGCCATTCGCGCAAGGGCGGTTCTGTGGTGCGGAGAAAATAGACAAACTCAAATGCGCCTCCGATCATCGTGATACGAATTTTGGCGCGGCGTACGGCGTTTTGATTACCGACGGACCGATGAAGCGTATTCTTGCCCGCTCGATTTTTGTGGTGTCACCTGAAGGCACAGTGAAGTATGTTGAGTACGTGCCGGAAATTGCCAGCGAACCGAACTATGAGGCGGCACTTGCGGCAGTTGCATAGAACCGTTAACGGAACCTGCCCCCATTCCCGATTCCTCTCCCACTTTTGGGAGAGGGAAAAGGGCTTGTTGAGAATTCTTCGCCGCGAGTTCTTTATACGTAGCATCCGATTTGGGGCAATTGCGGCATTTCTGCTTGTGGTTGTCCCCGCGTTCGCCCAGAATGCGCCCTCGATTCCGCCGGAGTTTGTCCCCAAAATTCCTCCGCAAGCCATCGCCTACCAACGCGCCCATACTCTCAACGGATTGTGCAGTCTCATCTGGAATCTACTCGGATTGTTTCTTTTCGTCATCTGCGGCGGCGCGGCAAAACTCCGCGATAAGTTTGCCATGACGCGAAATTCCACCGACAAACCGCCGCGAATACTGCCGTTGCTGATTTATTTCACCGTGTTCGTTCTGCTCCTGACGGTGTGGCGACTGCCGTTCAATCTGGTGCGCTATGGGATCGAATTGCACTTCGGATTTGCGCGGCAGTCGCTTCCGGCTTTCCTCATGGATATTCTCAAAGGGAAAATCTTCGACTTGATTATGGTTCCTGTGCTGTGGCTTGGGTATCGGTTTGTGGCAAAAGTTGGCGCGAGTTGGTGGCGCGGCATGAGTTTGGCACTGGTTCCACTCCTGCTATTTCAGTTCGTGCTGAGTCCCATTCTCGTTGCGCCACTGTTCCATACCTATACCCCGCTCGAAACCGGCAAAACGCGCACGCGGCTGCTCGATTTGGCGGCAAAAGCGGGCATCACTGACGGACGAATCTTTGTTGAGAATACCAGTATTCGCACCAAGCACGTCAACGCTTATGTTGTCGGCGTCGGACCCTCAACACGCATTGTGCTGAACGATACCGCCCTGCAAACTCTGCCGGAGGATCAACTTTACGCGATGATGGCGCACGAAATGGGGCATTACGTCGAAGGGCATTTGTGGGTGCAGTTCGTAAGCAGTGTTATCGGGGCGACAGCGTTTTTGTTCATTGTGGCGCGTTTGATGCCCTTCCTGATTGCGCGGTATGGAGAGAAGTGGAGAATAAAAGGGCTGTTCGATTTGGCGGCACTGCCGCTATTGTCCGCTTTGATCGCCGTGTTTATGCTGATTCAGTCGCCGGTAGAGAACTTTGAGTCACGACTGATGGAACGACGCGCCGATAGATTTGCCCTGCGCGTTACCAAAGAACGCGAACCGATGGCGCGGTTATTTGTCGGTTTCGCCGAGCGCGATTACAGCGATCCCGACCCTCCCACTCTCCTGCATCTCTTCTTTGGAAGTCATCCCACTCTGAACGAGCGAATCCGCTTTTCACTCTATGGCAACGAATGAGGCGATTTGTTTGCAACGACATCGCTTTCGACGACGCGCCAAGGTTGAAGCGTCATTTGTCCGCCGGGAGCGAGCGTGAGCGATTTTTGTATTTGCGCGGTCAATTTGGGCTGATTGAGGTGGTAACGCCGCATAATGGCAGGCAAACCGTCGGGCTGTGGCGTCAGATTATTATGGAACGGCAGGAGTTCCTTGAGTACAACCTCATAATTGCCGGGCGGCAAATTATGGATGCGCCCGATGCCGTCCTCATCGAGATTAACAATCGCATCACCGGACTGAGTCTTGTCTCCGTTACGATAGACAATTTCAATTTTGGCTTTGCCATAGCGAAGCGGGCGGTCTCCGACTTTCGCGGTCATGACGAGCGAACCGGATTTTGTTTTCGGGTCGGCACGAAGCGGGCTGATCGTCGGCAATGTCTCGACAGTGGGGCGGGTGAACACAAGCAAGCGGATTCCGGCAGTTTGGTTGAAATTAGGCAGAAAATGACCCATCGCAAACGTCAGGATAATCGGTTCGTTTTCATAGGCTTCGAATTTCCATTCCAGCGGTTTTGCCGGATTGCCGAGGGCTTCAAGGCGTATCGTCATCGGATTGCGGCTTTCGGGTTCGGGATGGTGGGTGAGGGTACACAGTAGGGAAATCTCCCCATTCGGTGTCGGCAGCGCAAGTGGAAAACGGTTGACGAGATCGGGAACCAAAATCAGGCGGTTGGGTTGCTTGAGCAGTCCTGTTTCCGGGGTGAACGGTGGAAATTTTTCCTCGAACGCATACGCCGGTTCGCCCTGAATGATCCCTTTGCCTTCGGCGTCGAATCGGCTTTGTTCTGCTGAAAGCGTGACAAGGTTTGCCGCCGCCAAGCCAAAGAGATGGTTTTGGGAAGGAAGCGGGACATTGGTAATTGTAAACGGAATTTGCTTCTCTGTGCCGTCCTCTTGACGAAGGATTATCGTGCCTTCAACTTTTGTATAATAAGTCGCTTCTTTTGTCGGAGGTGGAAGCACAATGAGGCGTGCTTTGCCTTGGATAAACTCTGCCATTCGAGACGCTTCGAGACTCTCTTGTTTGCCGCCTTTGTTGTCCGTCACTGCTAACTGCGACGCAAAGTCACGAATGGGCTGAATCGCTTCTCTCGAAGCCGCCATGACTTGAATACTGAGGCTGATGCGGCTCAAGGGTGGGCGCATCTCTCGAAGAAGGGCGTTTTCGTAGAGTGTCATACCCTGATCGAAGTCCGCCACTTGACGCACGGATACGACATATTCGCCCGCCGTCGTGGACAGATTGGCAAAATAGCGCGGAGTGCCTTGAGGCATCCGCACTGGTGACATCATTTGATAGCCGAAGCCGGGCGTATAACGTGTCGGTGCGCCACCCATGAGCATCTCTCGTGTCGGACTCTGCATCATCAAGGGCGCGAGAAATTTCCCCTCCTCCATCGCAGAACGTCTCGAACGGCGAGAGGGACGCCCATCGCTCGCGACATACCAGAAGAGACCGATCACTCCCAAAATGCAGGTAATCAGGACTCCGATTGTCAGGCGTTTGAGGGATTTGTCTTCTTTTTTTGTCGCTTTCGCCATCGCATTTTCCTCTCAAATCAGTCGAATATACCGTTTGGCTCCCACACGCAGGACGCACCCCTTGAGCGATTCAAGGGAGAACTCGGCGGCAATATCGGTGACTTTTGCGCCATCGAGCGAGACCCCTCCCTGCTCTACGAGCCGCCGCGCCTCGCCAGTTCCTTTGGCGAGTCCCGCCCCAACCAACAACTTACATATCCAAATATACCCCTCTTTTGCCAATTCTTCGGTGACGGTATATTCGGGCATTTCGGTGGGAACGGCTCCGCTGGCATGGACGCGATTCCATTCGACATCGGCGCGATTTGCGGCTTCTTCGCCATGATAGATCGTGATGATTTCGCGGGCGAGACGGCGTTTCACATCTTTGGGGTTGACGGCTCCCGTTTTGGCTTCCTTGACGAGTTGCGTGATCTGATCGAGCGGCACATCGGTACAGAGCGTAAAATACATCTCCATCATCTCATCGGAGAGGGACAGGACTTTGCCGTATTGGGCGTCCGGCGACTCAGCGATTCCGATATAGTTGCCGAGCGATTTGCTCATTTTTTTCGTGCCGTCCAGCCCGACAAGCAACGGCAGAAACAGGGCGATTTGCGGCTCCTGTCCCATTTCGCGCTGAAGATCGCGCCCCGCCAGCACGTTGAAGGTTTGATCCTGTCCGCCGAGTTCGACATCGGCTTCGATACAGACGCTGTCGTATGCCTGAGCGAGCGGATACATCAGTTCGTGGAGGCTGATCGGCTGACCGGCGGCATAGCGATTGGAGAAATCTTCGCGCTGCATCACTTGGGCGACGGTCATGCGAGAGGCAAGTCGAATGGTTTCCGCGAAGTCCAGTTTGCCAAGCCATTCGCCGTTGAATCGGACAGTAGTTTTCTCGCGAACCAGAATGACAGCGAGCTGATCAATATACGTGGTGGCATTCTCGCGGATTTGTTCGAGGCTGAGCATCGGGCGTGTCGAGGAACGCCCAGACGGATCGCCGATAAGCGATGTATAATCACCAATGATAATGATCACCTGATGCCCCAAGTCCTGAAACTGGCGCAATTTTCGCAAGACGACGGCGAAACCGAGATGAATATCGGGAGCGGTGGGGTCGAGACCGAGTTTGATATTGAGCGGTGTGCCGGTCTGCTCCGACTTGAGCAGTTTCGCTTCCAAGCCGTTCGCAGGAATAATGGCACTTGTGCCGCGTCGCAATGCCTCTGCCTGTTCGATGATATGCGGGGGGAACGTCGTCTCCAAAAAAACCGCCTCCTCACTGAAAATTTGTGTGCGGTTATGGTATCACGTTCGGCGGCAGTGGGTCAAGTTTCCGGGCAATTTCCACTTTGAGCTAATAGTCAGTCAGCGTAAAGATTAATACGTTCCCAATCTCGAAAACACACTAAACTTTAGGCTAACTGACTACTAATTGAGACGTTGACATAAATGTCCGCGCCGAATTTTGA